>JAKOOD010000723.1 GCA_022701635.1 Burkholderiaceae bacterium
TGGCGGATTTCGTCTCCACCACCATGGCCGGACTGTCGGCCAGCGCGCGCCATGGCCAAAGCCTGGAGCGCCTGCTGGCCACTGCGCGGTTGGCCGGCCTGGCGATCGCGCAGGCGCTGGCTCTGGACATCGCGCACGATTCCAAAAGATAAATCTTGCCAAAATCAGATGAGACGTATACTGTATAAACATACAGTATTTCCTTGCGTCACATATGATTTGCTCAGATTCCACGTCTGTTGCGCCGGAATCCTTGCACCCGTCGCTCTGGCGCGCCTCGCAACTGGCGCGCTCCAGCACGCGCTGCATCGATACCGGCCATCCCGCACTGTCGGCCCAGTTGCCCGGCGGCGGCTGGCCGACCGGTTCGCTGGTCGACCTGCTGATCCAGCAGCCCGGCATCGGCGAAATGCGCTTGCTGCGGCCGGCGCTGGCCGAGGTCGCCAGGCGCCGCATCGTGCTGCTGCAGCCGCCACATCCGCCGCAGGCGCTGGCGCTGGCCGCGCTCGGCGTCCCGCCTTCGCAATTGCTCTGGCTGCGCGCTGGCCAGACCGCGGATGCGCTGTGGGCCGCCGAGCAGGTGCTGCGCAGCGGTAGTTGCGGTGCGCTGCTGTTCTGGCAGAACCATGCGCGCGCCGATAGCCTGCGCCGTTTGCATCTCGCCGCCCAGGCCGGCGAGACCCTGTTCTTCCTGATGCGGCCCCTGGCGGCGAGCCAGGACGCCTCGCCGGCACCACTGCGCCTGGCGCTGCGGCCGCAGGCCGGCGGTGTCGAGATCGATTTCGTCAAACGCCGGGGACCGACGCGCGATGCGTCGCTGTTCCTGCCACTCACTTCTCACCTGGTACAACGCCATGCGCCTGTGGATCGCACTGCACCTGCCCCGGTTGCCGCTCGAGGTCTTCGCTCCGAGCTGGTGCACTGACAGCGGCAGCGTCGTGCTCGATCAGGAGCGCGTGCTGGTCGCATCCACCTGCGCGCGCGACGCCGGCGTGCAAATCGGGATGCGCCGCGGCGGCGTGCTGATGCTGCTGCCCGATGCCCAGATCCACGAGCGCGACCTGGCGCTGGAAGACGACGCGCGCCAGGCGGTGGCGCTGACGCTGCTGCAGTACACGCCGCAGGTGGCCGAGGACGAGGAATCGACCCTGATCATGGATGTCGGCGCCAGCCTGACCCTGTTCGGCGGCATCCACGCGCTGTGCGCGCGCGTGCGCGAGAACGTGCGCGCGCTCGGTTTTACCGTGTCGCTGGCGGCGTCGCCGACCGCGCGCGGCGCCTGGCTGCTGGCGCGCGCGAATGCCGGCCGCGCGGTGCGGATGGAATCGCTGGTGCGGCGCCTGGACCGCCTGGCCGTGCTGCTGGCGCCGCCGGCGCGCGCCTATGCGGCCTGGTTCGACGGCATCGGCTGCACCACGCTGGGCGAGTTGCGCCGGCTGCCGCGGCCCGGCCTGCAGCGGCGCTGCGGCGGCGCGCTGCTCGACCTACTCGATGCCGCCTACGGCCTGGCGCCCGAACTCTACGACTGGATCGCGCCGCCGCAGACCTTTCATGCGCGCCTCGAATTGTTCGACCGCATCGACGACGCCGAGCTGCTGCTGGCCGGCGCGCGGCGCCTGCTGCTGCAGCTGGTCGGCTGGCTGTGCGCACGCCAGCTGGCGGTGGAACGCATCACGCTCAAGCTCGAACACGAGCGGGGCAGGGTGGCGCGCCCGCCGACCTGCATCGACGTGGCGCTGGCCGAACCGGCCTGGCGCGACGAACACCTGGTGCGCCTGCTCAAGGAGCGCCTGGCCAAGACGGTGCTGGACGCGCCGGTGATCGGCCTGGAACTGGAAGCCGTGCAGGTGCAGCCGATGGCGCCGCCCAGCGAGTCGCTGTTCCCCGAGCCGGGCGGTACCGAGGACGACCGCATGCGCATGCTGGAACTGGTGGCCGCGCGCCTGGGCGCCGACAACGTGCTGCAGCCTTTGCTGAAAGCCGATTACCGTCCCGAGCAGGCCAACGCCTGGGTGCCGTTGCAGCACAAGGTGGGCGACAAGGCACGCGAAGCGCGCATGCCGCCCGACGTGATGGCGCTGCCGCGGCCGACCTGGCTGCTGGCCAAGCCGGTCGCGCTGCTGATGCGCAACCACCGGCCGTTCTACGGTTCACCGCTGCGCATGACATCGAACCCGGAGCGGATCGAGGCCGGCTGGTGGAACGGGCCGCAGACGCGCGATTACTTCATCGCGGAAGGGCAGGACCACACCTTGTATTGGGTGTACCTCGAGCGCTTGGGCGCCGATGACGCCGAACCGCGCTGGTTCCTGCACGGCTTGTTCGGCTGAAGGCCCGCTGCGCAGGACCTGCCGCAGTGACTTATATTCACTGCGCCTGTTGCCCCAGGATGGCATCGAAGGCCGCCGCGATACCGTCCATGCCGGCCTGGTTCGGGTGGTAGGCCACCGGCGCCGGCCAGCCCGGCTCACGCGCCGGACGATGGCCGGTGACGTAAGGTTCGGCCGCACAGATGGCATGCTGCGCGCCGATCGCGGCCGCATGGATCACGTCGATGCGGTGGCGGGCCGCGGCCTGCTCGACAGCGTCGGTGAGGCGGGCGGTGGTCTCGCGCATGCGCCGCGCGTCGGCCGGCGCCAGCGGCAGGGCCGCGCAGGTGCCGGGATCGGCCGCCGCCACCGCCACCGCGGGCAGGTAGCCGACCAGCACGATGCGTGCCTTGGGCGCGCGCCGGCGCACCGCGTCCACGACCCGGTCCAGCGCCGCCGGCAGGTCGGCCAGGCGGCGATCCACGCCGGCGTCGTCGACCACCTGGCAGGCGCTGTTGCCGGCCGCGCGGCAGGACAGGCCGAACAGGTTGCCGACATAGGCGATGTCGTTGCCGCCGATGAGGATCGAGACCAGGCGCGTGTCCGGCGTGACCGCCTCGACCTGGGGCGCAAAGCCATGCTGTCCGTGCGCCAGGATATTGTCGGTGGTCGCGCCCGAGCAGGCGACGTCCACCAGCTCCAGATGGTGGCGGGCCGCGACCGTCCTGGCGTAGTTGGACAGCGAACGGTCGCAGCCGCGGCTGGCCGCATCGCGCGTGCCGACGCCCGGCCCGGCCGCATACGAACTGCCCATCGACACGTAGCGCGCGTCTTGCGCCGTGGCGTCGGCCATGCCGAGGCCGAGCAGCAGGGCGGCGGCGCCAAACAATTTGTTCATCGGGTCTCCATGTCGTGGTCGCAGGCGTCCTATTCTACCGGCCCGGCGCTTGCACGGATCGCCGCCACGGTGCAGAGTAGCGCCATCTTCACCATGGCAATCCAAGATGCTCACCGAACGTATTGACTTCCAGGGCCCGCACGGCAAGCTGTCGGCCAAGCTCGACGCCCCCGACGGTACGCCGCGCGCCTACGGCGTGTTCGCCCACTGCTTCACCTGCAGCAAGGACGTGCTGGCCGCAACCCGCGTCTCGCAAGGGCTGGCCGAACGCGGCGTGGCCATGCTGCGCTTCGATTTCGCGGGCCTGGGCAACAGCGCCGGCGATTTTGCCGACACCAATTTCTCGTCCAACGTGGACGACCTGGTGGCCGCCGCCGACTTCCTGCGCGAGCGCTTCAAGGCGCCGGCGCTGCTGGTCGGCCACAGCATGGGCGGCACCGCGGTGCTGGCCGCAAGCCACCGGATTCCGGAATCGAAGGCGGTGGTGACGATCGCCTCGCCGAGCGATCCGCAGTACGTGGTGAATAAACTGTTTGCCGAACACCTCGACACCATCGCCAAGCTGGGCGAAGCGCGCGTGCGCCTGGCTGGCCGCAATTTCAACATCCGCCAGCAGTTCGTCGACGACGCTATCGGGCACGGGCTGCACGACCGGATCGCCAGCCTGGGCCGCGCGCTGCTGGTGATGCACGCGCCGCAGGACGACACCGTCGACAAGTCGAACGCCAGCCGCATCTTCGAGCTGGCCCGGCATCCGAAGAGTTATGTATCGCTGGACGGGATGGATCACCTGCTCACGGACAGGGAAGATGCGGCCTACGTGGCCGGGCTGATTGCGGCCTGGAGCACGCGCTATATCGCTTGAGCGTCAGGCCGCATGTCCTGGACCGCAAACCGGCCGCGGCCCTGGCGCTTTGCCGTGTAGAGCGCCTGGTCCGCGTCGTTGCTCAGTGCCGGGATGTCGATCGGCCAGTCGGCGGCATAGGCCACGCCGATGCTGGTCGATACCCTGCGTTCGCCGCCATCGAGGATGAAGGGACGCTCGAACGCTTTCAGGATCTTGGCCGCGACCAGTGACGCTTCCTCGACCGTCTTCAGCCTCTCGAGAATGACCGTGAACTCGTCGCCGGCCAGGCGGCAGACCGTGTCCGTGATGCGTACCGACGATTTCACGCGCTGGGCAAATTCGGTCAGCACGGCATCGCCCGCGGCATGGCCGAGGGTATCGTTGACCTGTTTGAAATGGTCGACGTCGAGGAACATCAGGGCGAGCGCGTGGCCGCTGCGCTGGGCGCGCTGCACCGCTTCCGCCAGCCGTTCGTCATAGCTGCGGCGGTTCGGCAAGCCGGTCAGGGTATCGATCCGGGCCATCCGGTTCAGCATGTCCTGGTGCTGTTTCGCTTCCGAGATGTCCGAACTCAGCACGTAGGTCCCGACACACTCGCCGTCCTGCATATCCGGAATGCCTACGACCTCGACCGTCCTGGTGCCATCCGGTCCCGCCACTTCGCTTTCGAAACGGATGGCCTGTCCGCCAAGGTTCTGGCGCAGGAAGGGCTGGTCGCGCAGGTACATCTCTTCGCCGAACACATCCTTCACGGTCTTGCCGATCATGCCTGCCGGCGCAATGCCATACCACTTTTCGTAGGTGCCGTTCGCAAACTGGTAGCGTTCGGCACGATCGATATAGGCAATCAGGACCGGCAGGTTATCGGTGATGGTGCGCAGGCGCCGTTCGCTCGCTTCCAGGCGGCGTGCCGATTCCTTCAGCGCCGTGACATCCTTGAGTGCGATGACGGCGCCGATATTCGTGCCATCCATGGCGTGCAGTGCGCGTCCGCTGGCCAGCAGATAGCGCGCCGCCGCCTGTTTCGGCTTGACCACCAGCTCGATGTTTTCGAGCAGCTCGCCGTCCATTGCCCGCAACAGGGGAATCTGTTCTTCGCGCATCTGCGTCCGGCCGTCCGGCATGAACAAGTCATAGTGGCTGGCCCATTGTTCTTGTGGAACCTGGGCCAGCGGAAGGCCATGGATCTCGCGCGCGGCCCGATTGAATACGCTGATCGCGCCCTCGCGCGAGCAGACCACCACGCCGACATCGATCGAATCGAGCACGGCGTCGAGCAGTTCACGTTCGCGCGCGAGTTCGTCCTCGATGCGCTTTCTGACCGAGATATCCTGGATGAAGGTGCCGAAAAAGTGCGTGTCGCCGGCATTGATCAGGCCGATCGTCATCTCCACCGGAAACTCGTCGCCATGCCGGCGCATGGCAAACAACTGCAGCCGCTTGCCGACGACACTGGAGCTGCCGGAAACCGAAAAGCGCTGCATCCCGTTGTCATGGGCTTCGCGGAACCGTGGGGGAATGATGGTTTCCGTAACGGTCCGGCCGAGCGCCTCTTCCCGCGTCCAGCCGAAGATTTCCTCGGCGCGCGGATTCCAGTCGGTGATCCTGCCCTGCGCATCGACGCCGACGAAGGCATCCAGGGCGCTATCGATGATCGCCTTGACCCGCTGCTCGCCCTTGCGGGTTTCTTCGACCGCCTGGTGCAGCTCGATCGTGCGTTCCAGCACGCGCGCCTCCAGCGTAGCGTTGAGTTCGCGCAATCCCTGTTCGTTCAGCCGCACCTTGCCCAGGAGCGCGTTCAGTGCGCTCTGCAGGATCTGCACTTCCGCAAGGCGGCTGCGTATCGGGGGAATGTCGTGCGCATTGCCGGCCTTGAGTTCCTCGGCATGGCGCGTGATGGTGCGCAGGGGCCGAGTGATGTCTCGCGCCAGCGCCCAGACCAGCAGCGATACCAGCGCTGCGCCGCCGAGGCCGCTCCACAGGATCTTGTCCTTCAAGGCCTCGACCGGCTGGTAAGCCTCGTCGAGCGGTTGCCGCACCAGCACCGTCCAGCCGAGTCCCGGATACGAGCGATGACCGAGGCTGCGGCTGTATCCGACCAGGTAGCGCTTGCCGTCGGGCCAGGTTTCGATCTCCGCGCCGTTGCCCCCGCGCTGCGCGCGCAGCAGGCTGTCCTGGTGCAGCACCTTGTCCGCATATTCCTTTGGCCCGAGCAGGACGGCGCCGCCTTTGCTCAGGATGAGGGTGTCGACGCCTTTGCGCTCGGCCAGCGGGCGCAGCACCGAGCGTTCCACGTCGGCGGCCCATTGCCAGCTCAGATGGGTACCCAGTACCCCGGCAATGGTCCCGTCTTTTCCATAATAGGGAAAGGCGATATCGAAGAAACGTTTGGGCTCGCCGCGCGGGTTCGGCAAATACCTGGCGAGCAAGACCGCTTCATGCACGTCGTGCAGGTAATTATCCTGGTAGGCAGCAGTGAACCAGGGACGGCGCGACACATCGGCCCCTTCCAGCAAGTGCTTGGTCGCGACTTTGACTTTGCCGGCGTTATCGGTCAGGCCGATCCAGGCATAGTAGGGGTGGGTGTCCTGCATGCTGTCGAGCACTGCGCGCTTGGTCTCGGCAGGCACGGCCGGATCGGTGATCTCATGCCGCTCCGCCATCAGTTTGACTTCGCGGTAGCGCTCGTACATGCCGCGGTCGAGCTTGTCCGTGGTCTGGAACGCAAGCTCGGCCAGGTTGTCGCCGATCTCCTGTTCGGCCTGCTTTGTCAGCGTGTGGCCGACCAGTTGCAGCGTTGCAAAGGTAAGAAGGAGCATGACCCCGGCCACGGTGGCGGCCAACAGCGGGGCAAGGGCGATACGGTCGAAGCGGAAGCGAAGAAGCATGGATCAGGAAACGAAGACAAAAATGTTGCCTTGGGAGCATAACATGAGTCGTGTCCTTACCATTCGGTGGCTGTTTCCTCGGCTATGAATATACGCCTGGCCGCCCAAATGTGTCGCACAATGTAAACGTTATTTACATTGTGCTTACTAAACAAAGCATGTCATTTTCTGCACCCGGATGGCCGGGTGACTCGCCAGCGGCTCCCATTCGTCGATGAAGACGAAGCCCTGGTTCAGGTAGAAGCGCGCCGCGCGCGCATTCTCCGGTGCCACGTCGAGCACGATGCGGCGGTGGCCGCGCGCGCGGGCATGCGCCTTGACCGCATCGACCAGTTGCCGCGCCGCGCCCCCGCCGCGCTGCTCCGGTACGACCCACATGCCGATCAGGTTGTAATGACCCTGGCCATCCACGGCGCCCCCGATCATGCCGATCGGCTTGCCGCCGTCATCGAAGGCCAGCCAGAACGCCGTGCCGCCCGCTGCCGCACGTTCGCGCCATGCGGCTTCGGTGTAGGCGGCGGCGGTCCGGTGGCTCACGCCGAAGGCGGTCGGGGCGTCGAGCAGGGCGGCGAGACGGATGGATTTGAGGGTGTCCCAATCGGCTTCGCAGGTCGGTCGAATGATCATGGATGCATGCTGGCGTGATAATCAGACATGCTCGCATGAAACCTGGCTATGCGACAATCTCGCTAATAATCAGGAGACATGTTTTATGCAAAATTTTGAACGGCGGCGCGACCGTTTCGACTTTTTCGACCGCATGCAAAGCCCGGCGGTCAACCTGTGCTTCCGCATGGACCTGCCGGACTTCCGGCCCTGGTGCAAGGCGCAGGGCCTCGCGCCTTTCCACGTGCTGCTGTGCGCCGTGCTGCGCGCGGTGCTGCAGGTCGAGAATTTCCGCTACCGCGTGCTGGACGGCGAGGTGATCACGATCGACCGCCTGCACCCATCCTTCACGGTCGTGAACCAGCATTTCGACCTGAACCTCGCCTATTTCGACTGGTCCGACGACGTGCGCGAATTCGTCGCCCGCGGCCAGGCGGCGCGCGAGGAAGCGTCCGGCATGCTCGAGATGGACATGCAATACGGCGACTTGTCGCCACGCGCGGCCAAGGAGCGGGTGTTCGTCACCTGCATGCCGTGGCTGGATTTCACGGCGATCCAGCATCCGATGGCCTCGCTGGCCACGCCCGACATCCCGTCGCTGGCCTGGGGCAAGTTCCGCGACGGGCCGGACGGCCTGCAGCTGCCGTTTTCGGTGCAGGCCCACCACGGCTTCGTCGACGGCTATCACATCCACCAGTTCGCGCAGCAAATCGCGCGCGAGCTGGACGCGATCATGCTGTGATGTAGGCCGCCAGCTCTTCAGACGTTCCCAGCGGAAAGGCCGCCTTCAAAAATTCGAGGAAGGCCGACACGCGCGCACTCAGCAGCCGCCGCGACGGGTACAGCGCCCACAGCGCGATCTCCGGTCCCTCGACCTCGCCCCACTGCGCAAGCGTGCCGTGCGCCAGGTCGTGGCTGACCAGCGAGACCGGCAGGCGTCCGGCACCGACACCGGCGCGCACCGCGTCGCGCACCATCACCAAGGACGACAGGCCCAGCACCGGGTCGACCGCGATGCGGGACGGGCCGGCCGGCGTGCGCATGGCCCAGGTGGCGCTGCGGTCGGCAGTGCCGCGCACCACGGCCGGCACCGGCGTGCCATCCTCGGGCTGCGCCAGGCCCGGGCTGGCCACCACCAGCAGCCGGTCGCGCACGAAGATGCGCCCGACCAGGCTCTCGTCCGGATCCGGATTGACCCGGATCACCAGGTCGATACCTTCCTCGACCATGTCGACCGACCGGTCCTCGGTCGTCACTTCCAGCCGCACTTCCGGATAGGCCAGCGCAAAGCCGGCCGCCAGTTTCCCCATCGCGATCTGCGAGAACAGCATCGGCGCGCTGATGCGCAGGCGGCCGCGCGGCCGGGCGCCGCCCGAGGCGATCTCCGTCGCCGTCTGGTCGACTTCGGTGAGCAGGGCGGCGGTGCGCTCGTGCAGCGCGCGGCCTTCCTCGGTCAGCTTCAGGGTGCGCGCGCCGCGCTCGAGCAGGCGCAGGCCGAGATCGGCTTCCAATTCGGCCACCCGGCGCGACAGCGTCGCTTTCGGCCGCCCGGTGGCGCGCGCGGCACGGCCGAAGCCGCCATGGCGGGCGACCAGGTTGAAGTCGGTGAGGGCGAGGAGATCCATATATGCCGTGTGTGTTCCATCAGCGAGACGGTATGTCCAACTATACCGTCTATCGGTCCAGGTGTGGGATGACTACCATGAACTCGTCGTCAACCACAACCCAACGGAGCACAGCATGACCATCCTCGTTACCGGTGCCACCGGCACCATCGGCCGCAACGTCGTCGAACAACTCGTCAAGCGCGGCGCCAGCGTGCGCGCCCTGGTGCGCGATCCGGCCAAGGCCGACTTCCCGCCCAGCGTCGACGTCGTCAAGGGCGACCTGCTCGACGTCGATTCGCTGCGCAGCGCCTTCCCCGGCGTCTCGACGCTGTTCCTGCTGAATGCCGTGGTGCCAGACGAATTTACCCAGGCGCTGATCGCCCTCAACACCGCCCGCGAAGCCGGCGTCAACCGCCTGGTCTACCTGTCGGTGATCCACAGCGACGTCTACGTGAACGTGCCGCACTTCGCCGGCAAGTACGGCGTCGAACGGATGATCGAACGCATGGATTTCAGCGCCACCATCCTGCGCCCGGCTTATTTCATCAGCAACGACGTGACGGTCAAGGACGTCGTGCTCGGCTACGGCGTGTATCCGATGCCGATCGGCGCCAAGGGACTGGCGATGGTCGACGTGCGAGACATCGGCGAGATCGCGGCCATCGAGCTGATCCACCGCAAGAACGCCACCCGTCCGCTGCCGCTCGAACGCATCAACCTGGTCGGCCCGAACACCCTGACCGGCACGGACGTGGCCGCGATCTGGTCGGAGGTGTTGCAGCGCCCGGTCGCCTACGGCGGCGACGACACCGCAGCTTTCGAGCGGAACATGCGCAACTTCATGCCCGGCTGGATGGCCTACGACATGCGCCTGATGAACGAGCGTTTCCTTTCCGACGGCATGGTGCCCGAGGCCGGCGACGTCGCCCGCCTGACCGCGATGCTGGGCCGGCCGCTGCGTTCGTATCGCGAGTTCGCGGCCGGCATCGCCGCTTCGGTTTGAACCCCGCTTCATCGACAAGGAGAGACATCATGATCCATTCGACTGCCACCGTCCCGGTCAACCCGGAAGGCGCGACCCCGCTGACCCGCGCCCAGGCCTGGGCCGGCCTGGTGCGCAAGGCCCGCGACGCCCGCGCGTTCCTCCCACCCGGTTTGTGCACCCGCTGCGAGGTCGTGGAAGAGCGCGCGACCCACATCGTGCGCGAAGCCACCATCGGCGGTCAGGACCTGCGCGAGATCATCGCCTTCGAGCCGGAGACCAAGGTCTCCTTCTTCCAGGCGACCGGGCCGCGCGAAGGGGTGATCGTCAACGAGTTGTTCGAGGATGCGGACGGAGCACTGCAGCTGCGGTTCTACTGCTATACCGGCTTGCGCGGCAAGCAGCCGGGTGGG
>JAKOOD010000007.1 GCA_022701635.1 Burkholderiaceae bacterium
TTTTTTCAAGGATGGATGTCCTGTCAACGATGGTGACGGATGTCCGATCAACGATTGCGGCGGCGACGGCCCAGTGCCAGTGCACCAGCCATACCTGCCATCATCAGGGCGATCGACGACGGTTCCGGCACTTCGGCCGCATCGGCGGCGATGCCGACGTCGGTTGCGTCAGCGACGGTGCCCGGGGTGCCCGAGACGTCGGCCAGCGCGCCGGTTGCCGGCGTGGTGACATCCTGGTTGCTGCCGCTGGCGACGCCGGTGTCGGCGATCACGTCGGTTGCAGCCGGCGCGGTTGCCTCGGCTACGGCGGTTGCCGATGCAGCGGCTGCCGTTGCAGCGTTTGCGGTGGCAGCGGCTGCAGGTGCCGAGATCGTGGCGCTGTCCGGTGCCGAGTAGCTCACCGGGGTGACGTCCGCGGAGGTCTTGTGGAATACCGACGACATGCCGTAACCCAGCATCGCAGCCATGATGGTGTTGCTGGTGCCGATGACATAAGGGCCTTCGACGCCGTCAGCCAGATTCACGGTGACTGCGCCGGATTGGTCGGCGCTGGTCTTGCCATACAGAGCCTGAACGAGCGACGAGCCGGCAGTGTCACTGGCTGGCAAGACGTCAGCCTGGGCGACGCAGGCACTGGTCATCAGCAACGCTGCGATGAGGTAACGAGTTGACATATTGTACTCCTTGAGGGGTAGAGAAAGTTATTGTTGATTCAACTGCTGGGCGGATCGTAACACAAGTATAAAAAACATAATTTTCAATTGAATCGTACCAAGTGCTTTATGAAAAATCCATAAAAAAAGCGGGGCATCCGTGAGGAGCCCCGCTTTCGTCCACCCTTACCGAGCGGAAATCATCGCATAAAATATTACTTTTATTACAAGTATCAGTTGCCGTTCTGTTTCAACATTGACAAGTAAGGCATGGCGCGCGACGCCATCCGCGTGTCCGCCTTCAACATGCCCGCCTCATCCGCCAGGATGTGGGCCGCCTCCTGCAGGTACACGTCCTTGGCATTCTTGGCCGCCTTCTCGGCCGCCAGTTCCGCCGACAGGCTGCGCTCGTCGCCTTGCAAGCCGTCGTCGGTGCGCGAGGTGTTCTTCAGTGCCGTCGCCTTGCTGATCTTGGTCGGCTTGGTCGCATCCGGCACTTTGCCACGCTGCTCCTTGCTGCCTGGACCGGACACCGGCTCATCCTTCGGCGCGCCCTCCCCGGCCAGGCGGGCTTCACGCAGCTTGGCCTTGGCTTCCTGGTTCTCGCGCTCCTTGCGGCGCACGGTTTCATTCAGCGAGATCACGTTGTCCTTGCGCAGTTTCATGGCTTCGGCGATATCGTCCTGGATATCCTGGAAGTCCTTGTCCTTGGCAATGCGCGTATCGTGCTTCTTCTGCAGCGGACCGATCAGTTCCTTGAGGTCGCCCGACGGCAGGTACATCGCCGGCTTGATCTGGGTGTACGGCAGCGCGTTCTCGTACGAGGTCTCGCCGAAGTTCTCGGTATCCGACGTTACCGGCAGCTTGATGTCGGGCGTGACGCCGCGCAGCTGGGTGGTGCCGCCGTTGATGCGGAAGAACTGCGCGATCGTCATCTTCAGTTCGCCGTACTTCATCTTGTCGTTCTGCGCGAAGCGGTCGAGCGGGATCAGGGTCTGGACCGTGCCCTTGCCGAAGCTGGGCTCGCCGATCACGACGCCGCGGCCATAATCCTGGATCGCGGCGGCGAAGATCTCCGACGCCGAGGCCGAACCACGGTTGATCAGCACGCCCATCGGACCGTCCCACGCCAGGCCGGCGTTGGTATCGCTTTCGACCTCGACCTTGCCTTCGGCGTTACGCTGCTGCACCACCGGGCCCTTGTCGATGAACAGGCCGGTCAGTTCCACCGCCTCGATCAGCGAACCGCCGCCGTTGTTGCGCAGGTCGATCAGCACGTTGTCGACCTTGTCCTTCTTGAGCTCGCCGAGGATGCGCTGGACGTCGCGGGTCGCGCTCTTGAAGTCCTTGTCGCCCTTGCGGCGGGCGTCGAAGTCCTGGTAGAAGGTCGGCAGCTGGATCACGCCGATACGGCGCTTGACGTTGCCGTCCTTGACTTCGATGATCTGCTTCTTGGCCGACTGCTCTTCCATGCTGATCTTCTGGCGCACCAGGGAGATCGTGGTGTGCTTGCCGTCCTGGCCGGCGTCGGCCGGCAGCACGTCCAGGCGCACGGTGGAGTTGCGCTCGCCGCGCACCAGCTGCACCACGTCGTCGATACGCCAGCCCATCACATCGGTGAACGGACCGTTGCCCTGCGCCACGCCGACGATGCGGTCGCCGACCTTCAGCTTGCCCGACTTGTCGGCCGGACCGCCCGGCACCACTTCGCGGATGACGGTGTAGTCTTCGCGCGCCTGCAGCACGGCGCCGATGCCGTCCAGCGACAGGCGCATGGCGATGTCGAAGCTCTCGGCCGAACGCGGGCCGAGGTAGTTGGTGTGCGGCTCGATCGCCATCGCGTACGCGTTCATGAACATCTGGAACACGTCTTCGTTGTTCAGCTTTTTCAGGCGCGTCTGGTAGCCCTCGTAGCGCTTGTCGAGGGTTTCGCGGATCGACTTGTCGTCCTTGCCGGCCAGTTTCAGGCGCAGCCAGTCGTTCTTGACGCGCTTGCGCCACAGGTCGCGCGCTTCGTCCTCGCTCTTGGCCCAGGGCGCTTTCTCGCGGTCGATCTGCAGGGTTTCGTCGGTATTGAAGTCGAACTTGCCTTTCAGCAGTTCGCGCGCATACGTCATGCGGTCGCTGAAGCGCTGCTGGTAGACGTTATAGATCTGGAACGGCAGCGTCAGGTCTTCGTTGTTGATGGCGTCGTCGATTTTGAGGCGGTAAGGCGCGAACTGGTCGATGTCGGCCTGGGTAAAGTACAGCTTCTCGCTGTCGAGCGACTTGAAATAGGCGTCGAAGATCTTCGCCGACATCGCGTCGTCCAGCGGGGTGGCCTTGTAGTGATAGCGCGCGAGCACGCGCGACGCCCACAGGGCGGCCTGGGTCTGGGCGGCGGACGGCTTGATCTGGACGGCGATGGACTTGTCCGCGACTTTCTCGGGCTGCGCCGTCACGACATGGGCCGTCATGGCGGCTGCCAGCGCAACGATCAACATCTGCTTCTTCATTCTTGGGTTCTCCGGTACGGATTGCTTGAGGCGGCTGCCGGACCATGGCAAATCGACGCGCTTGGCGAATTGACGAGCTTGGCAGCCGCGCCGACTGGACGGCACATGCAACCAATTCTACAGGATAGCGCGACGACGCAGAGTCGGCTTATAGGATTCTTCAGCCGAGCTTAAGTCTCGGAGCGCCGCCGGCCCTCAAAAATTTACATATCGAAACAAACTAGGCTGGAACCAATACGAAAGCCCTGCCATCGTCAATACGATAAGCACCCAGGGCCAGCTGCGCCGGGCCAGCTTCCAGTCCACCGGCGACGGCCAGAATGACAGGAACTGCGGCGCCAGCAGCAGCGTCAGCGCCAGGTCGGCCGGGCCGAAGCGCCAGTCGCCGCGGGTGCGCCACCAGGCCGCCGCCAGCGGCAGCAGCAGCACCAGGAAGGGCGCCAGCGCGGCCGGGGCGGCGTTGTACCAGCGCAGGTTGGCAAAGGTGACCGAGCCGAGTTCCCAGGTGCGCCCGCTGCGGCGCGGCAGGATCGAAAAGCCGACCGGCTCGGCGCCGAGCAGCAGGCCCACCGAAAAATGCGCCAGTTCGTGGCACAGGGTGCCGGCGGCGCTGAATATGAAAAACAATGGATGGGCGGCGGTGGCGATCCGGATCAGGAAGGCCAGCGCCAGCGACGGCACCAGGTACAGGCCCATCGCCGCCAGGTCGCAGCCCCAGGCCGGCAGTACCGGCGACAGCATCGGCGGCAGCATGGCGGGTAGCACTGAGGTGCAGGCGTGCAGGACGGACATCGCCGCTCCGGTCAGCGCAGCCGGGGTGGGCTCAGGCGTGAGCGCCGGTGTAGAAGCAGCGCCCGCAAGCCTGGCGGTAGCTTTCGTTGCCGCCGATGCTGACCTGCTCGCCTTCGCGGATGCGGTGGCCCTCGGCGTCGACGCGGATGTTCATGGTCGCCTTCTTGCCGCAGGTGCAGATGTTCTTGATTTCCTCGATGTCGTCGGCCAGCGCCAGCAGGTAGGCCGAACCGGGGAACGGGTCGCCGCGGAAATCGCTGCGCAAACCGTAGCAGATCACCGGCACGCCGCGCACCTGGGCCAGCTGGTGCAGCTGCACCACCTGCTCCTTGCTGAGGAACTGGGCTTCGTCGACCAGCACACACGCCACCGCCGGCGCGCTGGCGAGGAAGTCGGTATCGCGGTCGAACACGTCGACCTCGCGATGCGGGCCGAGGCGCGAGGTGATCTGGCCGACGCCATAGCGGTTGTCGATCGCGGCGGTGTACAGCTTGACCTTCTGGCCCTGCTCTTCGTAGTTGTGCGCCACCTGCAGCAGGGAGGTGGATTTGCCGGCGTTCATCGCCGAGTACCTGAAATAGAGTTTCGCCATCCTAAAATTATAGCAAGCGGGGCATGCCCCGCGCCAGCCGCCACCCCTACTCGCCAGGGTGGTATTTCCGCTCCAGCCCCTTCTCGATGTCGTCCTTGTAGAACAGCACATCCTTGAACTCGCCGCGGCTGTACATCGCGGCCTGGTCGGCGAAGTGCGGCGACGCCGGATCGGCACTCTCGCCGCCGGCCAGGATGCTTTTCGCGCGCACGCGCGGGCCGAATTCCACCGCCGCCACGAAACTGTTGCCGCGGTCGCCATAGATGCGCCTGGTGGTCTGCTTGGCGGTCATGCCGAACGAGGCCAGCGAGCCCCAGTTGGCCGAGGTGAAGCCGACCGGGAAACTCGGCTTGCTGTCGTCGTAGCCCGCGTCGACGGCGCCGCTGAGACGCTGGAAGCGGTTGATCTCGCCCCATGGCGTCTGCCAGCTGCCGAAGTCGGCCTGCAGCTTGTCGCTGGCGCGCGCCAGCGCCGCCAGCCGTTCCTCGGCCGTCAAGCGGCCCTGCACGAAGTCGACCACCGGCATGGCGGCGGCGCGCGCCCGCGGTGCGGCGTTCTTGACCATGTCCTGGCCCCAGTACACGGCCAGCGAGGTCGGCACCGACCCGGTCGA
Organism: Burkholderiaceae bacterium; assembly: GCA_022701635.1. Lineage (GTDB taxonomy): Bacteria > Pseudomonadota > Gammaproteobacteria > Burkholderiales > Burkholderiaceae_D > Telluria > Telluria phyllosphaerae. Next base: position 5,146 of record JAKOOD010000007.1, read on the forward strand.
CCAGCGCAGGTCCCAGCCGCGCAGCGCCGCCACCTGCCGCGCCAGCGCGGCCTTGCGCGGATCGCTGTCCGGCAGCGCGTCCCAATCCTTGACCAGCGCCGGCACCAGCGGCTCGAAGGCGGTGAGGTAAGGATCGTAGGCGCGCGCGATCAGGCCGTCGAGCGTGAGATCGGCGGCGTCGTGCAGCACGCGCTCGGCGTGGATGCCGCGCGCATTCTGCGGCAGCGACCACATATAGGCCGGATAGTCGGCGCACTTCGGGCTGCTGGCGCCGAAGCCGGTGCACGGCCAGTTGTTGGTGTTCGAGATGTAGCCGCTCTTCGGGTTGACGACGGTGATGGTCTCCTTGATGTCGTGCAAGCCTTTCCAGTCGGTGGCCGGGTCGCTGCCGTCGACCGGCTTGGTCCAGTCGAAGCGCGGGTCGCGGCGCGGGATGAAATTGCCGTGGAAGTAGGCGATATTGCCATCGGCATCGGCATACACCGTGTTGTTGGACGAGTTGGTGCGCAGTGCCATCACTTGATAGAAAGCGGCGTAGTCGCGCGCCTTGGTGCGGCCGTAGGACTGCATCAGGGCATGCATCGGATCGTCCATCATCCTCACGCTGACCCACTTGCCGTTCTCCGCGCGGATCACCGGGCCGTGCTGCGTGAAGTACGCGGTGACCGTACGGCTGGCCATCCCGCCCGCGGTCTTGTACGGCAGCACGATCCGCTTGCTGCGCACCGGCAGTTCCTCGCTGCCGTGCTTGTAGACGAAGCGGCCGTCCTTCCCGCTCACCGTTTCCAGGTACTCGTCGATGACGTCGCCGCCACCCGAGGTGTGCATCCAGCCGAGGCGCTCGTTGAAGCCCTGGTAGATGAAGAACTGGCCCCAGGTCACGGCGCCGTAGGCGTTCAGGCCCTCTTCGCTGACCATGTGGACTTCGGGCCGGAAGTAGAACGAGGTGTGCGGGTTGATCATCAGCAGCGCGTGCTTGCCGGCGGTCAGGCGCGGCGCGATCGCGAAGCCGTTGGAGCCCTTCGGCTCTTCGTCGAAGCCCTTGTCGGCGCCGTTGCCCAGCATTGCCAACGCCACCTTCTCCACCTTGGGCGCGGCCTGCGGCGGGCTGCCGTAGAAGGCGGCCAGCGCCTTCAGGTCGATCGACTCGATGTCGCCGCCGATGCTGCCCTCGCTGAAGGTCAGCGCCATCCACGGTTGGAAGCGGGTGATCAGCTTCGGCTTCACCTGCGGATGGGTCACCAGGTACCAGTTCATGCCGTCGGCAAAGGCATCCATCAGCTTTTTCAGCCAAGGCGGGCTGGCCGCGTACTTGGCCTGCATGTCGGCCGGATCGATGTACAGCTTCATGCGCAGGTCGCGCCAGATTTCCCCTTCCCCGTCGACTTCGGCCAACCGCCCCATCGCGTTAATGTAATTCAGCTCGACGCGGTTAAAATCGTCCTCGGCCTGGGCGAACACCATGCCGAACACCGCGTCGGCATCGCTCTTGCCGAATACGTGCGGAATGCCCCATTTGTCGCGCAGGATGCTGACGCGGGCGGCGCCCGCCTTCATGCGCGCCAGCTCGGCGGCGCTGAACGGCGATGCCACCGGTGCGGCCGCGGCGCGCTCCGGCGCCCCTTGCGCGGGGGCGAAAGCGGCCAGCGCGGCAAGGCCGAGGACGGTGGTGGCGACGAGGCGCGGAAGCGGATTCAAGGATTCTCCTGTCGGGGGATGCTGGGGTTGAACGTTATGCGGCGCCGAGGTGGGTCAGCTTCGACTTCAGCACCTCGTTCTCGTTCAGCAGGGTCGCCATGCGGTCCTTCAGCTCGCGGATCTCGGCGCGCAGCGCCTTGACCTGGTCTTCGGGCGCCAGCGTGTCGATTTCCTTCTTGGGACGGGTACCGGTCTTCTGTTCGCGCACCTGGCGCGCGGCC
>JAKOOD010000033.1 GCA_022701635.1 Burkholderiaceae bacterium
GCAGCGCATCCTCGTACGAAATCTTGTCGGCCTCGTACAGGTCGAACAGCGCCTGGTCGAAGGTCTGCATGCCCAGTTCGCGCGACTTCTTCATGATTTCCTTGATCTCATGGACTTCGCCCTTGAAGATCAGGTCCGAAATCAACGGTGAGTTCAGCAGGATTTCGATCGCCACCACGCGGCCCTTGGTTTCCTTTTTCGGCACCAGGCGCTGCGAAATCAGGCCCTTCAGGTTCAGCGACAGGTCCATCAATAATTGCTGGCGGCGCTCCTCGGGGAAGAAGTTGATGATGCGGTCGAGCGCCTGGTTACTGCTGTTGGCGTGTAGCGTGGCCAGGCACAGGTGGCCGGTTTCGGCGAAGGCGATCGCGTGTTCCATCGTCTCGCGGTCGCGGATCTCGCCGATCTGGATCACGTCCGGCGCCTGGCGCAGGGAGTTCTTCAGCGCGGCTTCGAAGCTGTCGGTGTCGACCCCGACTTCGCGCTGCGTGATCACGCAGTTCCTGTGCGGGTGGACGAATTCGACCGGGTCTTCGATCGTGATGATGTGGCCGTAGCTGTTCTCGTTGCGGTAGCCGACCATCGCCGCCAGCGAGGTCGACTTGCCGGAGCCGGTGGCGCCGACCATGATCACCAGGCCGCGCTTGCTCATGATCACGTCCTTCAGCACCTCGGGCAGCCGCAGGTCCTCGAACTTCGGGATGGTGGTCGTGATCACGCGCAGCACCATGCCGACGCAGCCCATCTGCATGAAGGCCGAGACGCGGAAGCGTCCGAGGTCGCCCGGGCTGATCGCGAAGTTGGCTTCTTTCGAGAGCTCGAACCCGGCGGCCTGCTTGTCGTTCATGATGGCGCGCGCCAGGTCGGCGGTGTGGCCGCCGCTGAGCGCCTGGCTCGACACCGGCGTCATCTTGCCGTCGATCTTGATCGCCGGTGGGAAGCCCGAGGTAATGAACAAGTCGGAGCCGCCCTTGCTGACCATCAGGCGCAGCAGGTCGAACATGAATTTGGAGGCCTGGTCGCGTTCCATCGTGCTTATCCTGGGAAGTTATCCGGAATTTTGGCGGCGCTGCGCGCGGCGGCGGACGAGATCACGTTGCGGCGCACCAGGTCGGTCAGGTTCTGGTCCAGGGTCTGCATGCCGACGCTGGAGCCGGTCTGGATCGCCGAGTACATCTGCGCGATCTTGGCTTCGCGGATCAGGTTGCGGATCGCCGGGGTGCCGATCATGATCTCGTGCGCGGCCACGCGTCCGCTGCCGTCCTTGGTCTTGAGCAGGGTCTGCGAGATCACTGCCTGCAGCGATTCCGACAGCATCGCGCGCACCATCTCCTTTTCCTCGGCCGGGAACACGTCGACGATACGGTCGATGGTCTTGGCGGCCGACGAGGTGTGCAGGGTGCCGAACACCAGGTGGCCGGTCTCGGCGGCCGACAGCGCCAGGCGGATGGTTTCGAGGTCGCGCAATTCGCCGACCAGGATCGCGTCCGGGTCTTCGCGCAGCGCCGAACGCAGCGCATTGTTGAAGGAAAGCGTGTGCGGACCGACTTCGCGCTGGTTGATCAGGCACTTCTTGGAGTCGTGCACGAATTCGATCGGGTCTTCGATCGTCAGGATGTGGCCGTACTCGTTTTCGTTGAGGTGATTCACCATCGCCGCCAGCGTGGTCGACTTGCCGGAGCCGGTGGGGCCCGTTACCAGCACCAGGCCGCGCGGCCGCATCGCCAGTTCGGCGAAGATCTTCGGCGCGTTCAGTTCTTCCAGCGACAGGATCTTGGAGGGAATCGTCCGCATCACGGCCGACGCGCCGCGCTCCTGGTTGAAGGCGTTGACGCGGAAGCGCGCCAGGCCCGGGATCGCGAACGAGAAGTCGCACTCCAGCACTTCCTCGTACTGCTTGCGCTGGCCGTCGTTCATGATGTCATAGATCATGCCGTGCACGTCCTTGTGCTCGAGCGGCGGCAGGTTGATGCGGCGCACGTCGCCATGCACGCGGATCATCGGCGGCAGGCCGGCCGACAGGTGCAAGTCCGAGGCTTTGTTCTTTACCGAGAAGGCGAGTAATTCCGAAATGTCCATTTATAATCCTGTGGTGGGGACCTCGCAAACCTGCTGCGCGTCGGATTTTCGCCCTGCGATGCTCGCCGTACCGTAAGTACGGCTGCGCTTCTCGGACGAAACTCCTTCCGCTCGCTACGGTGTGCGAGGCCCCTTTGGCGCCGCATGTATCTGAGAAATATTTCCTGTAGAAAACCATTATGTCCACAATCGCCGGGAACTTGCAAGCTGTCGAAGCGACAATCCAGACCGCCTGCCAGGCCGCCGCGCGGCCCCGTTCCACCGTCCAGCTGCTGGCCGTTTCCAAGACGTTTCCCCCTGACGCGGTGCTGGAAGCGGTCGATGCCGGCCAGCGCGCCTTTGGCGAAAATTATTTGCAGGAAGGCGTCGATAAAATCGCGGCTGTCGCAAAAGCGCGACCGGATACGCCTCTGGAATGGCATTTCATCGGGCCGATCCAGTCCAACAAGACGCGCCCGATCGCGGCCCATTTCGACTGGGTGCACACGGTCGAGCGCCTGAAGATCGCCCAGCGCCTGTCCGAGCAGCGTCCCGCCGAGCGCGGCCCGCTGAACATCTGTCTGCAGGTGAACATCAGCGGCGAAGCGACCAAGAGCGGCGCCCATCCCGCCGAACTGCTGGCGCTGGCACGCGAGGTGTCCCGGCTCCCCAACCTGCGCCTGCGCGGCCTGATGGCCATTCCCGAGCCGGAAGACGACCCGGAACTGCAGCGCGTGCCGTTCGCGAAGCTGCGCGCGCTGGCCCAGGAGGTCATCGATGCCGGCATCTTCATCGACACGCTGTCGATGGGCATGTCGGGCGACCTGCGCGCGGCGCTGCTGGAAGGCTCGACCATCGTGCGCGTCGGCAGCGCGATCTTCGGTTCGCGCACTTACGAATAAACAGACAGGACATCGCATGAAGATCAGTTTCATCGGCGGCGGCAACATGGCCACCGCGCTCATCGCCGGCCTGGTCGGCAAGGTGCCGCAACCCGGCGACATCCACGTCGTCGATCCGAACCCGGAAGCCCTGAACAAGCTGCACACCCAGTACGGGGTCGACACGGCGCCCGCCATCGGCGACGCGGTCGCTGCCAGCAGCGTCATCGTGCTGGCCGTGAAGCCGCAGCAGATGCGCGAGGTGGCCGCCCAGCTGCAGCCGCATCTGGCCGGCCAGCCGCTGCTGCTGTCGATCGCGGCCGGCATCCGCGGCGCGGACCTGGCGCGCTGGCTGGACGGCTACGGCGCCATCGTGCGCGCGATGCCGAACACGCCGGCGCTGATCAAGAAGGGCATCACCGGCATGGTGGCGATGGCGGACGTGAGCGCGGACCAGAAGGAACTCGCCGACGAGGTCATGCGCGCGGTCGGCGACACGCTGTGGCTGGAAGACGAAAGCCAGATCGACGCCGTGACGGCGGTGTCGGGCAGTGGCCCGGCCTACGTGTTCTACTTCCTGGAAGCGATGCAGCAGGCCGCCACCGAGATGGGCCTGGCACCGGAAGAAGGCAAGCAGCTGGCGCTGGCCACCTTCATGGGCGCAGCCCGGCTGGCGGCGCAGTCGGACGAAGAACTCGCCGTGCTGCGCCAGCGCGTGACCTCGAAGGGCGGTACCACGCATGCGGCCATCACCAGCATGGAGGCGGCCGGGGTCAAGGCCGCCATCATCGAGGCGATGAAGGCGGCGCAGGCGCGCGGACGCGAGCTGGGCGACGAGTTGGGGAAATAAGCTAGTAGATAAGCTAGTAAACAGGCGCCCGGGCCGTGCGACGGCCCGGGGCCAGATGCGCGGGAAAGACGATCAGCGGCGGTAATGCGCCAGCGTGGCCAGCGCCGCCTGCGCCACGCGCCAGGCCGACATCGCCGAGGCGACGATGCCGCCGAGGCGCTTCTTGCGGGTAAAGGCCAACCCGATCACGGCGGCCAGGCCGCCCAGCACTAGCTTGCGATGGTTGGCGACGTAGCCGGCCACCGGATTGTCCATGATGGCGGAAGGGCGCAGCGCCTGCAGCTCGAAGGCGAGGCCGGTGCGCTGCTCGGCGCAGCGTTCGACCAGCTGGCGGCGGCGTTCGGCCAGCGTGGGCTTGGTGCTTGCATCAGCCATGGGTGGCCTCCTCGGGCGTGGGTTGCACGGCGGCGGCGTGGCCGCGGATGTAGGCGACGTCGTTGCGCAGTTCGGCCAGCGTGGTCGAGAACGGGGTTGCCTGCTTGTTCAGCCCGGACTTCACCTTCATCACGATCAGGCCTGCCACGGCCGCGAACAGGGCCGCCATGCCGCCGATCGCCTGCAGGCGGTAGTCGTCCCAGAACAGCACGATCACGAACAGCGCCACCAGCATGAAGGCGCCTCCTGCGAGGAAGACCGCCAGCAGCGTCCACGCGAGGTAGCCCAGCAGGCGGCGCGCGTCTTCCTGGAATTCGACGGCAGCCAGCTCGAGCCGGGTGCCGATCATGGCGACCACGTTCGCGGCGATGCGGCCCGCAGCCGCCAGGACGCCCATTACTTACGGCCGAGCAGCAGGCCGATCACGGCGCCGATGGCGACGCCGGCACCGACCGCTTTCCACGGGTTTTCGTGCACGTACTCGTCGGTGGCCTTGTAGGCGACCTTGGCTTTTTCGACGGCGGCTTCTTCGATGCGGATGATGTCATCCTTGGCCTTGACGACGGTACGCTCGAACTTGGCCTTGGCCGCCTTCAGTTCGTCGCCGGTCAGCTGGCCGCTGTTGCGCAACCAGGTTTCGGCGTCCTGGACGAAGGATTTCAGGTCGGACAGCAGTTGGTCGCGGGTGCCGGATTGGGTCGGGATTTTTTCGATCATGGTGGAAGCCTCTTCATTGTTTGTGTTTCGGACAATGTTATCGTAAAGCATAATCCAGTGCGACGCCAACGAACAGTGCGGCCCCCAGCCAGTTGTTATGGCGGAAGGCGGCGAAACAGCGCATGCGGTCGCGGTTGCGGATCAGCGTGTAATGGTAGACCGCCATGCCGGCCGCGACGGCGACGCCGGCCACGAACCACCCACGCAGCCCGAGCATCCAGCCGCACACCAGGTCGATGCCGAGCGCCACCGCGTAGCACAGCATGACCGCGAACACGTCATATTTGCCGAAGGTGATGGCCGAGGTGCGTATGCCGATCTTGATGTCGTCGTCGCGGTCGACCATCGCGTATTCGGTGTCGTAGGCGACGGCCCAGAAGACGTTCGCCACCAGCAGCCACCAGGCGAGCGCCGGCACCGTGTTCTGCACGGCGGCGAAGGCCATCGGAATGCCGAAGCCGAAGGCGATGCCGAGATAGGCCTGGGGAATCGCGAAGAATCGCTTGAAATACGGGTAGCTACCGGCCACGATCACCGCCACCACGGACAGCTGCTTGGTCAGCGCATTCAGGGGCAGGATCAGCAGGAAGGACACCAGCGCCAGCAGCGCCGCGACCATCACCGCTTCCCAGCCCTTGATACGGCCGCTGGTCAGCGGACGGTCGACGGTGCGCTTGACGTGGCGGTCGAAGTCGCGGTCGGCGTAGTCGTTGATGGCGCAGCCGGCGGAACGCATGAGGGCGGTGCCAAGCACGAAGATCACGACGATCATCGGATCGGGATGGCCGCCGGACGCCATCCACAAGGCCCACAGGGTAGGCCACAGCAGGAGCAGGATGCCGATCGGTTTGTCGGCACGGATCAGGCGGAAGTAGAGCGCCAGCTTGTTCATGGGCGGATTCGGCGTGAAGAAATTGCAAAGCCGAATTGTATCTGACGTAGCCGACGTGGCTGGCTTCGCCGGGCGAAGCCAGCCACGTCGCCCCTGCGAAGGCGGGGGGCCAAGTGGTACGCGTATCGATAACGCGGGCAGAAATTGGGCCCCTGCCTGCGCAGGGGCGATGTGCTCAAGGTACCGGTATTAAATCAAGCCGCAGCCTGCAACTTGACCATCTCCACCCCCGGCAACCCGCAATCGGCCACCGCATTCACCACCGCGTCGATCGCCGCCTTGCGCGTGAAACTTTTGCGCCAGACGATCACCACGCGGCGCGACGGCGCCGGTTCCTCGAAGGGCACGAAGGTCAGCAGTCCGCTCGGGTCCTTCATGCTCGGCACCGAAGCGCGCGGCAGCACCGTCAGGCCGATGCCGCTGGCGACCATGTGGCGGATCGTCTCCAGCGACGAACCCTCGAAGGCGCGCTGCATGCCGTTGTTCGGGTTGGACGAGAAGCGCGCCATCTCGGGGCAGACTTCCAGCACCTGGTCGCGGAAGCAGTGGCCGGTGCCGAGCAGCAGCATGGTTTCGCTCTTCAGGTCTTCGGCCGAGATCTCGTCGCGGCCAGCCCAGGGGTGCGCCGTCGGCATCGCCACCACGAAGGGCTCGTCGTACAGCGCCTGCACCGACATGCCGTGTTCCGGCAGCGGCAGCGCCATGATGGCGGCGTCCAGTTCGCCCTGGCGCAGCAGGTCGAGCAGCTTGACGGTGAAGTTCTCCTGCAGCACCAGCGGCATCTGCGGCACGTTGTCGATCAGGTTTTTCACCAGCGGCGGCAGCAGGTAGGGACCGACCGTGTAGATCACGCCCAGGCGCAGGGGGCCGGACAGCGGGTCCTTGTTCTGCTTGGCCAGCTCCTTGATGGCGGCGGTCTGTTCGAGCACGCGCTCGGCCTGGGCCACGATCTGGGCGCCCAGCGGGGTGACGGACACTTCCGATCCGCCGCGCTCGAACAGCGTCACGCCGAGCTCGTCCTCCAGCTTCTTGATGGCGACGGACAGGGTTGGCTGGGCAACGAAACAGGCTTCGGCGGCATGGCCGAAGTGCTTGGCACGGGCAACGGCAACGATGTATTTCAGTTCGGTCAGGGTCATGGACGTATCGGGTCGGAATACGGAAAAACGTGTTGGGGACGACACATTTGCCGCACTGCAGGTACATCAAGGTATTTTACCGTTAAAGCAGTCGATATAATGGCCGGGCCAGTAATGTTGCTGGGTGGAATTTATTTGTTACTATAAAGGCATTCCTCATGTCCTCGACCTTCGGGCCGGCCGAAGCCCAGGCCTATATGCACAAGCTGCTGGCCGTCATGCACCAGCAGGGCGGTTCCGACTTGTTCATCTCCGCCGATTTCCCACCCAGCATGAAATACCAGGGCGCGATGAAGCCCTTGAGCAACCAGCGCCTGAGCGGCGACGTCACGCGCGCGCTGGCCCTGTCGCTGATGAACGAGCGCCAGCGCGCGGAATTCGAAGCCCAGATGGAGTGCAATTTTGCCATCTCGCTGCCGGGCGTCTGTCGTTTTCGCGTCAACGTCTACGTGCAGCAGCAAAGCGTCGGCATGGTGGTGCGCACGATCGCCTCGGAAATCCCGAATTTCGAGAAGCTTGACCTGCCCGAGGTGCTGAAGGACGTCGTCATGACCAAGCGCGGCCTGGTGCTGGTCGTCGGCGGCACCGGCTCCGGCAAGTCGACCACGCTGGCGGCGATGATCGACTACCGCAACGCCAACTCGGCCGGCCACATCATCACGGTCGAGGACCCCGTCGAATACGTCCACAAGAACAAGAACTGCCTGATCACGCACCGCGAGGTCGGCGTCGACACCCATTCCTGGCACAACGCGCTGAAGAACACGCTGCGCCAGGCGCCGGACGTGATCCTGATCGGCGAGATCCGCGACACCGAAACGATGGAACACGCGATCGCCTTCGCCGAAACCGGCCACCTGTGCCTGGGCACGCTGCACGCGAACAATGCCAACCAGACCATGGACCGCATCATCAACTTTTTCCCGGAAGAGAGAAGGAACCAGTTGCTGATGGACTTGTCGTCGAACCTGCGCGCCATCGTCTCGCAGCGCCTGGTGCGCACCGAGGACGGCAAGGGCCGCAAGGCCGCCATCGAGATCCTGCTGAACACCCCGACCATCAGTGAGCTGATTTTCAAAGGGAACTTCCACGGCATCAAGGAAATCATGGCCAAGTCGCGCGAACTCGGCATGTGCACCTTCGACCAGGCCTTGTACGAGCTGTACAACAAGGGCTACATCAGCTACGAGGAAGCCCTGCGCAACGCCGACTCCGCCAACGGCCTGCGCCTGCAGATCAAGCTGTC
>JAKOOD010000086.1 GCA_022701635.1 Burkholderiaceae bacterium
CCATGCCTGGCCATGTCACACCATCGAGGAGATGGAAAGGGATACACTGACGATGGCGGACCTGCCGGTTGCTACGGCACTCGACAAGCGCCGGATGGCGGTGTGCTGGGCGGCATGGGGCGCACGCTGCAGCAGATCCTGGCATTCGAATTGACGGGCAAGCCGGCGACCTGGCAAGGCCTGGTGCTGGAAGACGACAACCAGCCCCATGTGCCGGTCATCTGAGACGGCGCGGCGCGGCCGGCAGTGCCCGCCACACAGGTTACGATAACAGCTTGTTATCGTAACCCGAGCCGGCGAGTTCGTAATAGATATCGTCGAGATAAGTGGCGCTGTCTTCGGTTTCCAGCACCGACGGAATAAACAGGTCGACAGCCCCCGCCGTTTCGGGTTGGCGCACCACTTCCCAGCCATCGTTTTCCCGTCGGACTTCGAGCTTGCGCCGGCCATAGATATTAAACTTCATATCGCTGCGATAAGTCATGGGAAAATGTCTGGCTATTAGGCTAACGTTCATACGCCAAATTGCGTACTAATAGAACGATGCCGCATGCAAATATTCCCGTCAATAAATAATTCAATTGTGACGCAGGGTGACAATGTTTTTCCGACGAAACTACAACACATCGGAAAAACAGATGTTAAAAACAACACGTTTTTTTGCAAAATAGAATGAAACTCGGCAAGTATTTAAGCCATAACTGTCTGCACGTTTCTTCAGCACTAACACTTTAATATCGAATTAAGTGCTAAGCATAAACATTTGTTTTAACATTAATAGTGCGGTGGTCTTTCGTTGACCGGTCCCTGGCCAGCATCACGCAGCGCGCGTATATGTTCGGCTAATTTGGCCACCAGCGCTTCCAGCTGGTCGATGCGGCGCCCCTGTTCATAAATGGTGCGGTTTAGCGTATCGACCAGGTTTTCCTGTTCGCCCAGCTTGATTTCGATATCGATGAAGCGGTCTTCGGCACTCACGGCGGCTCCTGCATGGATAAAAGAATAAGGGCGGCATCATACCAGCGCCCAAAAACAAAAAGCCGCATGTCTCCATGCGGCTCTGCGGTCATCGCCTGATAACCATCAGGCCGTCAGCAGGGACAGGTGGACGATATCGTGCTGCGGCGTGCCGACCAGCTGCGCCTGCCCTTCCGGAATGTCGACCGCCATGCTGGATGCCTGCGCATGCGCGCCGGCGCTATTGCCGCTGCCGGTGGTCTGCTGCGCGATGCCGACCAGGGTGTGCACCAGCTGGATCGTGCTGGCGACGCTGCCGACACCCTGTAGGGCGGCCAGGATGCTGCCCGGGGTATACACCGCGTTGACATTGAAGGTGGCGACGCTGCTGGACGGCGAGATGTTGCCGGCGGCATCGGTGGCGGTGGCGTGGATCTGCTGGTTCAGGGCGTCTTCGAAGTGGCTCAACGTGAGGCTGAACGCGCCATTGGCATCCGCCTTGCCACTGCCGACCGCCTGGTTGTTCGCGTCGTAGACGGTCACGGTGGCGTTCGCTTCGGCCGAGCCGGTCACGACCGGCTTGTCGCCCTGCACGAAGCCGGCGGCGTTCTTGGTCACGGCCAGCGACGGTGCCAGCGGCGCCGTGGTGTCGGGCGACAGGATATCGGCGCGCTGGATGCTGCCATCCGAAAAACGCAGCACTTCGATCGACGACAGGATGTCGGTGCCGTCGTTCGCGCTGCCGGTGTTGTTGACCACTTGCAGGTTGCCGTTGGCCAGGTTGGTGAACGTGTACTCGCTGCGCAGGCCACGGAAGACGGCGGTGTCGGTGCCGTTTCCGCCAAACAGCATGTCGTTGCCGCCATCGCCTTCGAGCACATCGTTGGCGTCGGTGCCGGTGAGGGTGTCGGCGCCACTGGTGCCGGTGATGTAGCGCGCGCCGGTGGTCGAATTGATGCCCAGGGCCCCGGCCAAGCCGTCGTGGCCATACAGCCAGTTGAGGGCGGCAATGTCGTCCTGGCGATAAGTCGTGTACGGTCCGCCCAGGTCGGTGTACGACATCAGGGTATTGCTGGTGTTGTCCTGCGAGGTGGGCAGGACGGCCTTGTTGTCGTCGGTGGTCTCGAACGAGTGCTTCAGGCCCAGTGCATGACCCAGCTCATGCAGCAGGGTTTCATAGCCGCTGCCGCCCGGCGTCAGGTTGCTGTTCTGGGCATTCCATTCAGCATTGTCCAAATAGACATAAGCATCGGCGTCGTAGCTGACCAGCTGGGTGCCGCTATAGCTGTAATTGCTCAGCCAGCTGCACAGGCCGGTAACGTTGGCGCCGGCGATGTCGGTGTTGCTCAGGTGGATTTGCGCATCGGTGCCGACTGCGGTTTCCAGGAACTGGATGCCGGTCAGCTGCGAGATATACGAAAACGCCGTGCGTACCGCCGCCTGCTGGGACACTGAAAAGGCCTGTAATCCGGTTTTCCCGGCTTCAGTGCCGGACGTCACGGAAAACGTGTACTGCAGCGTATTATTGCTCGAAAAATAATTCCAATCAGGCCCACTATCGAGCAAAGCGTCGATGTGGTTCAGTCCCGACAAGGGGGTAGTGGTGATATCAGAAACAGTGGCCATCGACGAGGTGCCCGAAAATGCGGCAGATAAATTGATTTTTGAAATGTACAGTT
>JAKOOD010000088.1 GCA_022701635.1 Burkholderiaceae bacterium
GAAGATGTTCAGGTGGCCGCCCTTGCCGATCACGCCCCACTCCATGCCGTACAGCGCCAGGAAGCCGGGATGCGCGGCGTTGAAGGCACGCGCCGCCTGCAGCCCCGATTGGTACAGGGCCTTGGCGACAGCCGGGTCGGCGCGGCTGTCGGTGCCGTCGGAAGCGTCGTACATGTGGTTGTGTTCCGAGACCATCAGCAGGTCCAGCCCACGGTCGCGCGCATACGGGTAGGCGGCGTCGGGACCATAGGGTGCGGTCCGCGGCGCTTGCGCGCCCTTGCAGTTGTCGAGCGGCGCGCCGCCGTCGCTGTGGCTGGTCTGGCTGTGCAGGTTGCCGTAGTAGACCGTGTACGGCAGGCTGGCGGGTGCCGGCGCGGCGCCCAGGCCGGGGTGCGCGGTCGGCAGCGGTGCGAAGGCCGGCATCAGTGGCGCCGGCAGCGGGCCGACGGCGATCTCCCAGCTCTGCTCGACCGTGTCATCCGCCACCGCGCGCAGGCGTACGCGGTAGATGCCGGGCGCCGGCGTGCGTCCGTTCAAGCGGCCCTGCCAGCGCACGGTCACGTTGCGCGGCTGCCCGGCGAGCTGCACGCTGCCCTGCCAGCGCTGCACCGTGCGGCCGCCGGGCGCCACCAGTTCCAGCTGCCAGCGCGCACCCAGGCCGTGGCGCAGGCCGGGGTAGTCGAAGGAGAGCGTGAAGCTGCGCGCGTCCGGCTGGCCGCGTCTGGTACCGTCGCCGCGATAAGGCGCGTTCAGCGTCGCCTCGAATTCGCTGTGCTCGTGCTGCGCGGCGGCGATGACGACCGGCGCGGCCTTTGCAGCCGGCAGCTTGAGGGGGTTGAACAAGCTGGCGGCGGCCAGCACCAGGAAAGAGAGTCGGGATAAGGTTTTCATGATGCAATTTTTGCAATTGCATCAATTTCCGCCTTGACGTGCGGATTACCCAAATATCAATTAATCAATATCTCTTTGATAAATATTGATTCGTTTGCAACAGTCCTCAGAAGTGGTATTCGGCCCGCGCCATCGAGCCTTCGAAGCCCCAGCCCTGGGCCCAGTCGCCAGCAGGACCGGGGCGGCGGCATTCGTTGTTGTGCGTCTCATCATTTTTCGCAGGTCGTGTCATGGGCGGGGCCGGCCGCGACCGGGTCGGCCCCGCCGCAGGCGACCGTCAGTTCCACCTTGTGCGGTTTGCCGTCGTCCACCAGCGCGATTGACGCATCCTCTTGCGGCACACCGTCCACGATCAGCGCAGCAACGGTTCCTGTGCGCACGTCGATCGTGTATGTACTGCCGCGGTAACGGTAGTGTAGCCGGAAGCCGTCCCAACCGGTAGGCAGGTGTGGCGTGAGCGCCAAGCGTTCGCCGCTTCGCGCTACGCCAAGCAACGATTCGACGATCAGGCGCAGCATCCAGCCGGCCGAACCGGTGGTCCAGCTCCAGCCGCCCCGTCCCAGATGCTGCGGCGCCGCGCTGACGTCGGCCGCCATCACGTAGGGTTCGGCCATGTAGCGCGCACAGGCTTCCGGATCGCGCGCGTGGTTGACCGGATTGATCATGCGCAGCAGTTCCCAGGCGCGCTCGCTGTCGCCCAGGCCGGCAAATGCCATCGCGGCCCAGATCGCGGCATGGGTGTACTGGCCGCCGTTCTCGCGCAGGCCGGGGGCGTAGCCGCCGATATAGCCGGGGTCGGGGCCGGCGCCGTCGAAGGGCGGATCGAGCAGCTGGACCAGGCCGGCGTCGCGCCGCACCAGGTGGGCGTCGACCGCGTCCATCGCCGCGCGTGCGCGGGCCGGATCGGCGGCGCCGGACAGCACGCCCCAGCTCTGGGCGATCGAATCGATGCGGCATTCCTGGTCGTGGCGCGCGCCGAGCGGAGTGCCGTCGTCGAACCAGGCGCGCCGGTACCATTCGCCGTCCCAGGCGTGTTCCTCGATATTCAGCGACAGCACCTGCGCCGCGCTGCGGCAGGTGGTGGCAAAGCCGTAGTCGGCCTGTCCCTCGGCCAGCGCGGCGAAGCGCTGCAGCACTTCATACAGGAAGAAGCCGAGCCAGACGCTCTCGCCCCGCCCCTGCGCGCCGACGCGGTCCATGCCGTCGTTCCAGTCGCCGCTGCCGATCAGCGGCAGGCCGTGGCCGCCGAACACCAGCGCGCGCCGGATCGCGCGCGCGCAGTGCTCGTACAGGCTGCCCTGCTGGCTGGAGTGCTCCGGCAGGTCGTACGAGGCGGCTTCGTCGGGCCGCAGTTCCCGTCCCTCGATGAAGGGCACGACCTGGTCCAGCAGCGCCGTATCGCCGGTGACTTCCACGTAGCGGCACACGGCCAGCGGCAGCCACAGGTAATCGTCCGAGCTGCGCGTGCGCACGCCGCGGCCGAGGGGCGGATGCCACCAGTGCTGGACATCGCCGTCGACGAACTGGTGGCCGGCGAACAGCAGCAGGTGGTCGCGCAGCAGCTCGGGACGCGCGTGCACGGTCGCCATCGCATCCTGCAGCTGGTCGCGGAAGCCGTAGGCGCCGCTCGACTGGTGGTAGCCGGTGCGCGCCCACAGGCGGCAGGCGATGGTCTGGTACAGCAGCCAGCCGTTGGCGAGCGCATCCAGCGCCGGTTCCGGCGTCTCGATGCGCACCGCGCCGAGCGTCTCGTCCCACCAGTCGCGCATGCGGGCGAAGCTGTCGTGGGCGTTGCTTGCGCCGGCATGGCGCTGCACCATGCCGGCCGCATCCAGGTTGCGGCGGCCACCGACGCCCAGCATGAACACCAGTTCCTGCTCCTCGCCGGGCGCCAGTTCGACCACCGTCTGCAGCGCGGCGCAGGGGTCGAGCGCGGCGCCGCTGCGCCCCGAGAGGCCGGCGCGTTCCAGGGCCGCCGGACTGGCCAGGCTGCGGTTGCGCCCGATGAATTCGAGGCGGTCGCAGGTGTACGAAACCTGTTCGGCATCCAGGTGGAAGAAGGCGACCCGGCCCGAGAAGTCGGTGTTGTAGGCATTGCGGGCAAACAGCGCGCCGCTGGCCGGATCGTGCTCGGTGACGACGTGCATGGCCGAGGTGTCGCGCAGGTCGCCCAGCACCCATTCGACGTAGCCGGTGACCGACAGGCGCCGCCGGGATTGGCCCTCGTTGCGCAGCCTGACGACCACGTACTTGAGCGGCGCATCCAGCGCCACATGGGTCTGCAGTTCGCTGCGGATGCCATGCGCCGCGTGCTCGAACACGCTGTAGCCGAAGCCGTGGCGCGTCAGGTAATCGGCACCGGACGGTGCCGGCAAGGCGGTCGGCGACCAGAACACGCCGCTCTCTTCGTCGCGTATATAAAAGGCTTCGCCGCCGGGGTCGGATACCGGGTCGTTGTGCCAGGGCGTGAGGCGGAATTCGTGGGCGTTCTGGTTCCAGCTGTAGACTTGCCCGCTTTCCGAGACCACGCTGCCGAACATCGGGCTGGCCAGCACGTTCGACCAGGGCGCCGGCGTCGGCCGGCCGGGGCCGGTGCGGATGAGGTATTCGTGGCCGTCGGCGCTGAAGCCGCCGATGCCGTTGTCGAGCTGCAGTGGGGGAAGCGGCAACGGCAGCGCCGGCGCGGACACTTGCGCTGGCGGCACGGTCTCCAACTGCGGCGGCAGGTGCGGCTTCTGCAGGCCGCCACGGCGCAGCTGGTCGGCCAGGCTGCCGCGCTCGTCCGACAGCACCACGCGCGCCACCGACTGCATCAGGATCCGGTCCTCGTTCGGGATCTGCTCGAGCGCACGCACGAACACGCCGCCCGGGCGGTCGAGCGATTGCGCATCGAGTCCGGCGGCGCTCAGGTTCATGATCTGGTCGCGCAAGCCCTGGCGGTAGCCGCCGCCGCCGCCGCTATCGCCATCGCCGCACCAGATCACCAGGTCCACCGTCAAGCCCTTCAGGCGCCACCAGGCATGCGCCTGCACCAGCTGGCGCGCCAGCTCGATATTGGACGCGTCGCGCACTTGCAGCAGCACGATCGGCCAGTCGCCCGACACCGCATACGCCCACAGGCCCGACTGGCCGCGGCCGTTGCGCGCGATCAGGGCCGGGTCGGCGCGCAGCGCGGCCTGCGGATACAACACGGCGCCGGCCAGGCAGCCGTACAGCTGGGCATCCGGCTCGCTCGCGTTCAGCTGGCGCAGCACCGCCTGGCCGTGGGTCCAGGCCAGCTCGAACACGCGGTCGGCCAGCGGGTTGCCGG
The DNA here is from genome assembly GCA_022701635.1 of Burkholderiaceae bacterium. GTDB lineage: Bacteria > Pseudomonadota > Gammaproteobacteria > Burkholderiales > Burkholderiaceae_D > Telluria > Telluria phyllosphaerae. The sequence goes on from JAKOOD010000088.1 coordinate 4,202, forward strand.
CTTCCTGGGCCTGGTATTTGTCGACGAGTTGCATTGCCTCCTCGCGCGTGGCGGCCACGCCCAGCACCACGTCCACCGTGATTTCCTGGCCGGGCGCCAGGGTCAGGACGCGCCGGATCGCCACCGCCGGATCGAGCACCGTGCCCGCGTGCGCACCGAGCGGACCGCTGTCGGCCAGCGCGGCCGGCAGCGCATTGCGCCGGCCGCGGCCGATGAAGGCGGCGCGGCTGGTCTCGAAGCTTGCCGCGTCATCCGCATCCGCGGCGGCACCATGCACCGCCATCAGGTTCAGCAGGACCGGCGGCCGCTCGTCCGGCGTCTGCGGTCGGCGCGTGCACAGGATGGCGCCGCGTCCGGGCAGGATCTCGGTCTGCACGAACATCCTGGAAAACACCGGGTGCGCCGCGTCCAGGGCGGCAGGCGCCAGCACCACTTCGGCATAGCCGGTCAGCTCGATGCGGCGCACCCGGCCCGACTTGTTGGCGATACGGGTACGGCGCAGCTCGATGTCGTCCTCGGGCGAGACCACGATCTCGGTATGCAGATCGATGCCGTGGTCGCTGCGGCGAAATTCGGCGCGGCCTTCCGAGAACACGGCTTCGTAACGCTCCGGCGCGGCCTGCACCGGCTGGCGCGTGGTCGACCAGACGGCGCCGCTGTCGAGGTCGCGCAGGTAGCAGAAATGGCCGCTGTCGTCGGCGCTCGGATCTTCGCGCCAGCGCGTCACGGCCAGGCCGTTCCAGTGGCTGTAGCCGGTGCCGGCGGCGCTCACCATCACGTGGTAGCGGCCGTTCGACAGCAGCTGCACTTCCGGATGGCCGGCATCGGCATCGGTCACGCTGCGCGCTACCGTGTGCGCCGTGCCGGCGGCCTGGGCCGGCTGGCGCAAGGCAGGATGATCGCCGCTGGCCGGCTCGGCGGCGCCGGACCTGGGCACGCGCTCCTGCAGCAGCGGCAGCGTGGCGCGCAGCTGCGGATCGCTCTCGAAGCGGCGCTGCATCGGACGCCCATGCAGCAGGTGGGACAGCGCCAGCAAGCCCATGCCCTGGTGCTGCACCAGGAAGGCACGCACCACGGCGCTGGGCTGGCCGGGCGGCAGGCGCGCCGGCGTGTAGTCGACCGCTTCGTAAAACCCGTAGCGGCCGCTGAAACCGAGTGCCGCCATGCGCTGCAGGTTGGCGCAGGCCAGCGCCGGCTCGACCATCAGTGCCAGCATGCCGGCATGCGGCGTGACCACCAGGTCCGCATCCAGGTCGCGGCGCGTGCCGGTGCCGGGCACGCCGAAGGCGCGGTACTGGTAGTGCATGGCCGCATCCACCGTGTTGTAGCCGGACGCGGACATGCCCCAGGGGATGCCGCGGCGGCCCGCATACGCGGCCTGGGCACGCACGATGCCCCGGTAGGTCTGGCCGAGCAGCGTACCGCGCTGGGCGGGCATCAACAGCAGCGGCATCAGGTATTCGGCCATGGTGCCGTTCCAGGACAGCAGCACCTGCTCGCCTTCCGCCAGGCACAGCTGGCGCCCCATGGCGTACCAGTGGTCCTGCGGCAGCTGGTCCTGGGCGATGCCGACGAAACTTGCCAGCCGCGCTTCCGACGCCAACAGATCGTAGCTGCCGCCGTCGAGGCGGCGCTCGCTGACGTTGTAGCCGATCGCCAGCAGGCCGGTGTCGCGGCGGTACAGGAAGCCGAAGTCCATGGCGGCGAACTCGCGTGCCAAACGCGCCAGCAGGCGCAGCTCGTCCAGGCGCGCACGCGCGTGGGCGGCGCCCTCCTCCACCATCGCGGCGAGCGTATCGTCGGCCGGCATGCGCACCCCGCCCTCGGCCAGTTCGCGCAAGGTCGGGATGCGGGTCAGGCTCGAATCCAGCACGTAGGCCTGGGCCGCGCGCATCCACGGCGTGCTCAGAAGCAGGTCGGCGTGGAAGGCGTGGCATTGCGCGGCCAGCTTGCCGCTCCAGCTGCGCAGCTCGGCGCCGGCATCGTCGGCGACGGCCTGTTCGACGGCCGCGGCAGCGCGCGCCAGCGCCGCCAGGCAGTCGAGCAGGCCGGGCAGCGTGTCGAGGTTGCGGCGGCGTTGCGGGCCGAGCTGAAGGCGCATGGCGGCGATCGCGTCCCTGAGCGGCGCCGGGCCGGCTTCGGCCAGCTCGTCGACGATG
>JAKOOD010000094.1 GCA_022701635.1 Burkholderiaceae bacterium
ACATGGGGGAAGCGTTCGGCGAACGCCGCCAGGTTGACCGGGTCGAGTCCTTCGCCGCCGAAAATCACGTAACGCAGTGCGGGTAGCGCCAGCCCCGGCTGGCGCCCGGCTTCGGCGACGAGGTTGTAGAAGGCGGTGGGCGTCTGGTTGAGCACCGTGACGCCGTCGGCGGCCAGCATGGCCAGCATGGCGCCCGGGTCGCGCCGCACCGCGTCAGGCACCATCGCCACCCGGGCGCCGTACAGCAGCGCGCCGTAGATTTCCCACACCGAAAAGTCGAAGGCATAAGAGTGGAACATGGTCCAGACGTCGCTGGCGCCGAAATCGAACTGCAGCCGGTCGTTGACGAGCAGTCGCACCACATTGCGATGCTCCAGCATGGTCCCTTTCGGCATGCCGGTGGAGCCGGAGGTGTAGATGACGTAAGCCAGGCTGGAAGCGGTAGCCAATGGCCCGGGATTGCCGTCGTCGCCCTCCTGCTCCACCTGCAGCACGCGCAGGCCGGCCGGAAACAGCGCCGGGTTGCAGCCGGCATCGGCGATCACGCACAGCGCGCTGCAGTCGCCCATGACGTAGGCAATACGTTCGGCAGGGTAGCCGGGGTCGACCGGGACGTAGGCGCCGCCGGCCTTGAGCACTCCGAGCATGGCCACGATCATGTCGGGCGAGCGTTCCAGGCACAGGGCGACCATGACGTCCGGCCCCACGCCTTGCGCGCGCAGGGCATGGGCAAGGCGATTGGCGCGCGCATTGAGGTCGCGGTAGCTCAGCGACGCGGCGCCGTAGCTGACGGCGACATGGAACGGCGTACGGTCGGCCTGCGCTTCGAACAGCGCGTGAATCGTAGTGTCCTGTGGCCAGGCGGCGGCGCTCTGATTCCACACCACCAGCTGCTGTGTGGTTTCGTCCTGGGTCAGCAACGGCACCGTGTCGACCGCGAGCGCGGTATCGCGCACCATGGCCGCGAGCAGCACCTGGTAATGGCGCATCATCTGGCTCACCAGCCAGGCATCGAGGAAGTCGGCGTTATACACCAGCTTGCCCGACAGCCCCGCGGCGCCGCCGTGGATGTAGAGATGCAGGTCGTTCTTGCCGAAGCCAAGATTAGTCTCGATGATGTCGGCACTCAGGCTGCCGGCGCGTAGGCTGCGCGGGGCGCCGGCGTCGAATTGAAACAACACGTCGAACAGCGCCGTGCGGCTCATGTCCTTGTCGGGATCGAGGGCCAATACCAGCTGGTCGAACTGCATGTGCTGGTCGCGCATGCCGTCGCGCAGCTGGCGCTCGGTGCCCTGCAGCAGTTCTGCCAGCGAAGTGTCGGCGTCGCAGCGATTGCGCATGACCAGCAGGTTGGCCAGCGGCCCGACCATGGCATGCAGTTCCGGCGCAGCGCGGCCGGAGGCGCTGATGCCCACCACCAGTTCTTCATGGCCGGCATAGCGGCGCAGCAGGGCGTTGAACGCCGCCAGCAGCACCGCGTCCTGGCTTACGCCATGGCGCGCGGCCAGGGCCTCGATGCCGGCACTGAGTCCGGGATCGACTTCAAAGCTATGGCGCGCCGCGGTAAAGGTGTGCACCAGCGGGCGTGGACGGTTCAGCGGCAGTTCCATGGCCTGCAGCTGGCCACGCAGCTGGTAGCGCCAGTAGAACAGCAGCTCCTCGCGGTGCGCGGCCAGGAAGCTGTCCTGCCAGTCGGCGAAATCGGCGTACTGCAGCGGCAGCGGCGGCAGGACCGGCGCCCGCCCTTCCAGCTGCGCCGCGCACAGTTCCATCAGCTCCTGGCCAACGATGCGCATGGAAGCGCGGTCGGCCACGAAGTGGTGGGCGCACAAGGCGAGCACCGCGCTGCCGTCGTCCGCCTGCAGCAGGGTGGCGCGCAGCAGCGGCCCGCCGATGAACGCGAACGGTTCCTGGGTGTCGGCGATGGCCAGCTCGGACAGGTCGCCGTTGGCGCCGTCGATGCGCGTCAGCTCCACCTGTAATGCCGCGTCGATGACGGCGACGATCGCGCCGTCCTGCCTGGCCACGCGGCTGCGCAGCACATCGTGGCGCGCCACGATGGCGTGGATCGCGGCCTGCAGTACGGCGGCTGGCGGCGCCTGGTGCCAGTGCAGCAGCAACGGGATGTTGTGGTAGACCGGGCTGGCCGGATACAGGCTGCCCGCTTCGAAGGTATCGATGAACCACATGCGGTTCTGGTGCGGGGACAGCGGCCAGGCGGCCACGACGCGGGCCATGGCGGCAGCGGGCAGCCTGGCCTGCGGCGCCGCGCTGAGGGTGCGCAGCGGTTCATCCGGGGCCTGCTCCAGGCTGTCGACCAGCTGCGCCAGGGCGGCGGCGGTATGCCGTGCCAGCTGCAGCGGATCGATGCCGCCGACGCACTGCGCGGTCAGCAGGAAGTCGACGCCGGCGTCGTCCACGTTGAGCGTGAACGGGTAATTAGTGCGCTCCTCGGCGCTCAGGAAGCGCATCCCTTTCCCGGCCACCACGCTGGCGCCGCCAATGGTCGAAGGATCGCTGTGGCGGTAGTTGAGGAGGGCAGTAAACAACGGCGCGCCGCTGGCCACGCCGCTGCAGCGCTGGGCCAGCGCGAGCGAAGCCTGTTCGTGCTCGACCAGGCCCAACAAGGCGGACCAGGTGGACGCCAGCACTTCGCGCACGCTGCGGCTGGCAAGCCTGACGCGCAGCGGCAAGGTGTTGACGAACATGCCCACCACGGCGCCGAGGGCTTCTCCATCCTGCAGGCGGCCCGACAGCACCGAGCCGAATACGACGTCGTCGCTGCCGGCAAGCTGGCCGATCACCTGGGCCCAGGCGACGTGGAACAAGGCGCCAGCGGTGGTGCGCTGCCGCGCGGCGGCGCTGCGTACGCGGGCCGTGAGGGCCGCGCCCAGCAGGTGGCGCGCCTCGGCTGCGCCGGAGCCGTCGGCCTGCACGTTGGACAGTCCGAGCGGAATGGTCGGGTGGGTGACGTCGCCAAGCTGCTCGCGGAAGTACTGCTCGTGGTACGCGGCCGGCACGGCCCTGGCGCGCGCCACGAAACCGCGGTAGGGCAGCGCGGGCGCCAGCGCGGCGCCCTGCCCGTCCAGGATGACCTGCACTTCGGCCAGCATGACGTCGAGCGTGATGTGATCGCACGCCAGGTGATGGATCAAGATCGCGAGATACCATTCGTCCGAGTGCGGATCGCGGGCGCTGTAGGCAACCACGAGGGGCGCACTGCGCAGGTCGAGCCGTACACGGCGCGGATCGGTCAGCTCCAGGAACTGCTGCTGTGCGTTGCGCTCCGGATCGAGCGTCAGGACCCGGTTGTCGAGCGTGGCACTGCGGTGGACCGACTGCACCGGCTGCTCCAGGCCCTCCCAATGAATGCTGGTACGCAGCATGTCGTGGCGCTGTACCAGTTGCTGGAGCGCGCCAAGGTAGGCGTCCAGGCGTCTCCGGGAATCCAGCGCAAAGGCCGCGCGCAGCAGGTACGCGTCGCCCTGGCTTTCCAGCAGGTGGTGGAACAGGATGCCTTCCTGCGGCGGCGCGAGCGGATAGATGTCCTGCACATTGGCGGCGCCGCCAGGCACGGCGGCGGCGATCTGGTCGATCTGCGCCTGGGTGAGCGTCACCAGCGGCAGCATTCCGGGCGTAATGGCGTCGCATCCGGCCGGGATCAGGTTGGGAGCGACGCTGCTGCCTTCGCGCGGCGCGTCGGCAATGGAAGCCGCCAGCGCTTGCATGGTGCCGGTATTGAACACGGTGCGCACATCGGTCGCCAGGCCATGCGCGGCCAGGCGTTCGATCATCGACAGCACCAGCAGCGAGTGGCCGCCCAGGGAAAAGAAGTGATCCTGGCGGCCTACCCGGACCACGCCGAGCAGCTCCTGCCACACAGCGGCGATGATGCGCTCGACGTCCGTGGCCGGTTCCTCGTAGTCGTGGGCCACGGTGGTGGTGGCGCCGGGCGCCAACAGGGCGTTGCGGTCAAGCTTGCCGTTCGGGGTGAGCGGCAGTGCGTCCATGACGACGTACGCGCCCGGCACCATATAGGCCGGCATGGCCAGCGCGAGACGCGCCTGGACCGGTGCCAGCGGCAGGCCGGCGTCGGCCGCCAGGTAGGCAACCAGCCGCTTGTCGCCGGGGCCGTCCTGGCGCGCCACGACGACAGCGTCGCGCACGCCTTCGCATTCGAGCAGGCGTGCCGCGACTTCGCCCAGCTCGATGCGGAAACCGCGGATTTTGACCTGGAAGTCGTTGCGGCCAAGGTAGGCGATATTGCCGTCGTCGAGCCAGCAGCCCAGGTCGCCGGTGCGGTACAGGCGATCGCCGGCGACGAATCGGCTGTCGCTGAAGCGCTCGGCGCTCAGTTCGGGCCGATGGAGGTAGCCGCGCGCCACGCCGGCGCCGCCCACGAAGATCTCGCCGGCGACGCCGGGGGCCACCGGGTTCATGGCCGCATCGAGAATATAAATGCGGGCATTGGCCACCGGGCGGCCGATTGGCAACTGCGGTGGGCAGGACGGCGCATATTCGTACACGGTGCTGCAGACCGTCGCTTCGGTCGGGCCGTAGGCGTTGAAGAAGCGCCGTCCCTGCGACCAGTGGCGCGCCAGCGCAACCGGGCAAGCATCGCCGCCGACGATCAGGGCGCTTACGCTGGACAGATCGGCGTCGTGCGGCAGCGCCGCCAGCGCCGCCGGGGGCAGGAACAGGTGGGTCACTGCACCGCGCTGCACGGTGCGGACCAGCGGTTCGCCCGGAAGCAGTGCCTCACGCGTGGCCAGGTGCAGGCTGGCGCCGGCGCACAGGGTCAGCGCGACTTCCCATATGCAGGCGTCAAAGCTGCAGGATGCGAACTGCAGCACCCGGCTGCCGGCTTCGATGCCGAATTGGGCAATCTGGTCGTGTACCAGGTTGAACAGGCCCGCATGGTGATTCATCACACCCTTTGGCTGGCCGGTGGAACCGGAGGTGTAGATCACGTAGGCCAGCTTGTCGGCTGTCAGGCCCACGGCAGGATTGGTGTCGGCAATCGCCAACTGGCCGCCGTCGGCCAGCAGCACCGGCAGCGCCGGCAGCGCCGGTTCCCGCAGCGCGCCGCGGGCAGCGCAGGTGGTGACGAGCGCGCGCGGGGCGCAGTCGTTCAGCATGTACGCCAGACGCTCGGATGGGTAGGACGGATCGAGCGGCACGAACGCGGCGCCGGCCTTCATGACGCCGAGCATGCCGACGATCAATTCCATGCCGCGTGCGGCGCATAGCGCTACCCGGTCGTCAGCGCCGATGCCAAGCGCGATCAGGCTGTGAGCCAGGCGGTTGGCGCGGCGGTTCAGCTCCGCATAACTGAGCGTGGCGCCATCGAACACCAGTGCGATGGCGTCCGGGTGGGCCGCCGCGCGCGCTTCGAACACATGCTGGATGGGCGACGCGGCCGGGAAGCTGCGCGCGGTCGCATTGAAACCTTCCAGCATTTCGATGCGCTGCTGGTCCGACAGCGGCGACAGGCTCGCGAGGCGCTGCTGGTCGTCCTGCGCCATCTGCGTCAGCAAGGCTTGAAGGTAGCCGGCCCAGCGCGCGACAGTGGCGTGGGCGAACAGGTCGGCATCGTATTTCAGTTCGCAGCCGATGCCGTCTTCCAGTTCGAGCACTTCGAGCAGCAGCGGAAAATGGCCGTGCCCACCGCTTTGCTGCAGCGGGAAAGCGCACAGCTGCAGGCCACCCCAAGTGGCTGCCTGCGCACCGCTCCACAGCGAGCGCAGGCCTGCACCGTGGCGCGCTTTCTGGAATACGAAGGCGGTCTGGAAAATCGGATGGTCATGGCTGTCGCGTACCGGCTGCAGGTACTCGACCAGATCGGCAAAAGGCAAGTCCTGGTTCGACATCGCACGCAGCGTGGTATCGCGCACGCCGCGCAGCAGCTGGGCTACCGTGGCCGCGCCATCGAAGCGCGTGCGCACCGCCACCGGGTTGACGAAATCCCCTACCACGCGGTCCAGGTTCTTGCTGACACGGCCCGGCATCGGCGTGCCGATCACGATGTCGTCCTGGCCGGTGATGGCGTGCAAGAGCATGCCGTAGCCCGACAGCAGCGTGGTGAACAGGGTAGCGCCATGACGGGTGGCGAGCGCCGCCAGGCTGGCCGCGGCTGGGGTGCCGAGCGTGAAAGCGACACTGGCGCGCCGGCCGCCGGCGCGCTGCGGGCGGACCTGGTCGGCACGCAGCCGCAGGACGGGCAGATCGCCGCCGAGCGTATCGCTCCAGTACGCAAGCTGCCTGGTCGCGGCCGGACTGGCCAGCCATGCCTGCTGGCCAGCGACGTAAGCCTGGTAACCCTCGCCCCGTGCGGCGGCCGGCAGTACCTCGCCGGCCAGTAAAGCACCCAGTTCCTCAAGCAGCTGCCAGAACGACCAGCCGTCGCAGGCAATGTGATCGAACACCAGCATTAGCACGCCCTTGCCGGCGCCGTTCTGATACCAATGAGCGCGCATCAGCGGCGGATTTTGGAGGTCGAAGGCTAGCGCGCATTCGGCCCTGGCCTGCTGCGCGATAAAAGCGTCGTCCCGGCCTGCGACGTCGTGACACAGCAGCGGCACGGGCGCGGCGTCGATGATGCGTTGCCGCGGCACGCCGCCGTGCTGGCCTACTTGGCTGCGCAGCATGGGATGGCGCGCGGCCAGCGCGTCGAGTGCGCTGCGCAGCCGGTCCAGATCGAGCCCGCCTTCCACGCGCACCGCGATGGCGTTGTTGTGTGAACCCTGGCTGGCAGGATCGAGCTGGTACATGAACCAGCGGCTGATCTGGGCCGCCGAAAGAGGGAACCATGCATCACTGCGGTCGACGGCGCTCATGCTGCACCTGCCAGCTGCGCTGCATGCGCGTCCAGATACGCGGCCAGCTGGCGCACGGTGGGATAGTCGAACAGCGACTCGAGTTCGATCTCGACGCCGGTGCGCTCCTGGATGGCGCGCGCCAGCCGCAGCGCGACAAAGGAATCGACACCTTGCTGGTCAAGGGTGGCAGTGACGGAAATGGATCCGGCGCCGGTTTCGGTCAGTTCCGCCAGGATATCGACCAGACATTGTTCAGATTGGCTCATTTCGATTCTCTTCATAAATAATGATCAGGTTCAGGGTGCTGGCGCTTCGGCTCGGGCGAGGACGCCGTCCAGGTAATCGAGACGGCACTGGTTGCGCCGCACTTTGCCGCTCGAGGTGCGCGGCAGTGCGCCGGGCTTGATGAACAACACTTCGTCCAGGGTCAGGCCGAGCCGGGACGACACCGCCGAGCGCACGCTGGCGGCCAACTCGGGCCACTCCTGGTGGCGGCGCAGCCATTCACGCTTGAGCTCAAAGACGAGCACGGTGCGCTCCTTGCCGCCTTGGCTGACGCTAAAGGCACCGCCGCCCGATTCGCGCAGGGCACTGTGATGGCGTTCGGCTTCGTTTTCGATATCCTGGGGCAGGTACTTTTTCCCGTAATGGATAATCAGGTCCTTGAGGCGGCCACTGACGAACAGTTGGCCGTCCACTACGTAACCAAGGTCGCCGGTACGCAGGTAGCGCTGTGCCCCTTCGCCGGCGATGGTGGCGTGGAAGTAGTCCGCGGTCTGCTCCTGCCGCTGCCAGTAGCCGGCCGCAATGCTCGATCCATGGACCCAGATTTCCCCCACTGCGCCGTCAGCCTGGCGTTCGCGCGATTCGGGTTCCACGATAGCCAGCACCGTGTCATGGCGCGGATGGCCGCAGCCGACAATGGCGCCGTCGGTGCGGCGGTCGGTCATCAAGCCGGCGCCGCGTGCCGCGCCGGTAATGAACAGCGTGGATTCAGCCATGCCGTAGCAGGCGTAGAACGATGCGGGACGAAAGCCTGCGGCGGCAAACTTGCTGGTGAAAGCCTCGATCGTCGCCGGGCGTATGGGTTCTGCACCGCAGAACGCGACCTTCCACGACGACAAGTCCAGCCCTGTCATCTGCTCCGGCTTGATGCTCTGCGCCGCAAGCTGGTACATGAAATTCGGGCCGCCGCTCGTGGTCATGCCGTAGCGCGAAATAATCTGCAGCCAGCGCTCCGGGTACTGGACGAATTCCGCAGGTGTCATGCAACTGGCGCTGCAGCCGGAATACATCGACTGCAGGACGCCGCCAACCAGACCCATGTCATGGAACAGGGGCAATGCCGTGAACACGCGCGCGCTGGCATCGAGGCCCATGCCCTGGCCTATCGCCAGGCAGTTGTTGACCAGGTTGCCGTGCGTGACCATCACCCCCTTGGGCTCGCCCGTCGAGCCGGACGTGTACTGAAGGAAAGCGAGATCGCCGGCCTGCAGCGCGGGCATCGCCCACTGCTGTGCCAGGTCCGCGTGATCGGGGCGCAGTGCGAATGCGCGCATGTCGATGTGCTCGCTGATGGCGGCGGGATCGGGGAAATGCGAGAGCTGCAGATCGTCGCTGTCGGACACCAGCGCGCAGAACCCGGCGTCGCGCGACAGCACATGCAGCCGCTCAAGCAAGGCATTGCGCCGCGGCAGCGCAGTCGGGACAGCCACCGCGCCAGCCATCAGGCAAGCGAAAAATGCGATGACAAAGTGTCGTTGCGATTTACAGGTGAGCAGGACACGCTCGCCGGCCAGGCCGCGTGACTGCAGCACGGCGGCCAGCGCGGCAGCTTGCTGCCAGACCTGCTGGAAACTCAGGTCTTCCGGTACGAGCGAGGCGCCTTGGAAAAAACGGTAGGCGACGGCGTCCGGCTGCGCCTGCGCGCGATCATGCAAAATGTGGGGAAAGGTGCGCATCGGCTTACGCGGCCACCGACAGTGCGCCGAGGGTGGGTGCGTCGTGCACGATTGCGCGCTCGGCGGTACCGGATTCCGCTTTGACGCAGCGTGACGGAAGGTGCCCGTGCAGCAAGCGCGCGGTATCGGGAAGGTCGGCCAGATTCACAATGGACATGTTTTCGCTCGCAAAAAATGGGAGAGAATCTGCCGATGTGCGCTGGCGGGAAATCGCTGGAAGCCTTTAGCGGAGGGTCTTATGCGATTTCACGTGCACCTGCGAACACGGCAGAGACAGCTGTTTCAATGCCGCCATTAAACGCGAACGTTGTTTGTTCCAAAACTGTAAGGTTTTACAGTCGAGGTCTTTTTTGCTGTGAAACAGAGGCAGTTGAACGTGCGCGGCGCTACCGGCGTGGCCGGCGGCAGCGAGTCCTGTGCTGGAATGAGGATGAGGAAAAAAGGGGGCCGCGAGCGGGCCCGCCGGAGGTGGTCAGATAAGGCGCAGCAGGACGGCCTTGACGACGCCCGCTGTTTTGTTCACAACGCCGAGCTTGACGAGCGCATTTGTAACGTGGAAATTGACCGTACGTTCGCTGATGTCCATGATCTGCCCGACCTCGCCGGAGGTCTTGCCTTCGGCAGTCCAGCGCAGCACTTCCGCCTCGCGCATGGTCAGCACAATGGAAGGTGCGGCTTCACGCTGACTTGTTGCTAGACGCACGCCGGCTTCGTGCACCGCCTGGGCCAGCCAGGTCAGGCGAGGAGAATTGTCGCGCAGTTCGGTTTGTGTGAGTTCATCGCGCGACCGTGCGAGCGTCAGCATGCCGACATTGCCCTTCGCATCATAAGAAGATTGCGCCCAGCCGTGACGCAGCCCATTACTGCGGGCATCTTCCCAGAACTCGGGCGTCGAATCGAACAGCGCTTTCGACCACACCAGCGGCAGCACCGAGTGAATGCCGTGGGCCACGGTAGGATCGATGCTGAGGTAGTTCTGGCTGACGTAACGCTTTTGCCATTCAGGCGAGTAATTATTCAGCAGCAGCATCCTGGGATTGGAAATGGGCATTGGCATGCGCAAGCCGTAAGCGCAATATTCAAACCCCAGCTCCTTGCCAGCCTTCACGACAGCGGCAAAGAACGCTTCCTTGGTCTTTGCCTCCAGCAACGCTTCGGTCTGCGCTTCTCGCCAGGCTATTTCACGTTTCACAATAAAACCCTTTAACAAGGACGTCACTTAGGGAACTTCTTGCATTCGCCTACCCTGTAAAACTTTACAGTTGTCTTTCAAAGGCCATACGGCGAGGATCATGTGGGGTATTTCAACTGCTGCATCCAGGAAAATCAAAACTACTAAAAAGCAAGGTATCAGTGAAATTAAGTATTGTCGAACAAAAATATTCTAGTTGTTGCAAGTTGCTTCGCTGCCAACCTATTGCTTGACAGGCACTATATTTTGCGATCCTTTTTAGGTGTTTGCGAGACGCGCCGGGCATTGCCTGGTGACCGGATGCCAACGCTAAACGTCGACGCTGTAAGACATTACAGTTATGCCTGGTCGCAGAAAAAGGTCTAATGGCAACTATTGGCACACGTGATGAACCCCACCTGGAGCGCGAAGATGAATGTAATTGCAGGTAAGTCCGGAGCAATGTCAGAAGAACTGCTGACCAGCGTCGCGCAGTATCGTCATAAGGTGTTCGTGGAGATGTTGGGATGGGATTTGAAGTGCAGCGTCGGCCAGGAGCTCGACCAATTCGACCGTCCCGACACCCTGTACGTCGTCGCGAAGGACGAGCAAGGTCAGGTCAACGGTTGCGCCCGCCTCCTGCCCACCAATAAGCCTTACCTGCTGGGCGAAGTGTTTCCAGAACTGATGCAAGGCCAGCCAATACCCTGCACACCAGATGTCTGGGAGCTGTCGCGCTTCGCCTCGGTCGACTTCAATGGAGGCAAGAGTTCCGCGTTGGCGCAGTTTTCGTCCGGTGTCGCCACCCAGTTGCTGCGCGAGGCGATTGCCATTGCGAAGGTCCATAGCGCCAAGCGCCTGATCACGGTCTCCCCGATCGGGATCGAACGCCTGCTGCGCCACACTGGCGTGCACGCTCACCGCGCCGGTCCGCCGATGATCATCAACGGCCACCCGATTTTCGCTTGCTGGATCGAAGTTGAATGAAACCGGCCTACGCCGGCATAAAACCACGTCGGCCGAGCGCGTTATGACTTTGCCGGCCTATTCGGAGGGTTAATGGACAATAATATTTCGAGCGAGACCGGCACTGGCTATATCCGCCTTTCCTACACCCAGTTACAAGACATTCGCCTGGTCCACTTGGTGTCGGGCGTCGATGAAAACGGACCCATTGGATTCACCGACGGCGCCGTGCCTATCGCCATTACGGGTTACACGGAATGGGTCGGGGAGGGAAGTCCGGTGGTGTCGATTGGCTGGGATTGGCAAATGCTGGCCGACCACAGCCAGGTTCAGTTGATCCGGGTGGGCGGCGCAAGCAGCAACATCATGCTGCAGAGTGCCGGTCGCACCGACTTGGGCCATACGAAAACCGCCTTGCTGCTCGAGACGCTGATCGACAGCCTGCGCTGGCAATCAGCAACGCTGGAGTATGTGAGTGTGCGCTATAAAAACTAGCGTAGCGATGCCGATAACGGCTGAACGATAACAAATTAATGCCTTTAAACATTCGCCTATAATGAATATGGGTGACGATCGCCAAGGCGACAGTTGCACTCGAGGCATCTCGATTTTCTCAGTCTGTTTCATTTTCATGCTCACCATTTCTGCCGACGGTTATATCCGTCTTACCGCTGCCGAATTCGGCACGATGAACTTCATCCACCTGATTTCCGGTCTCGATGAGGACAGCCCACCGTTTCCCGAGGAGTCGGCCGCGAGCACCGCGATCAGCGGTTATACCGAGTGGCTGAGCGGCGGCGAGCCCAAACTGTCTATCGGCTGGGATTGGGTAATGGATGTCTCGGCAGGCAAAGTGCGGTTCAACCGGATCGGTGAGCCGCGCAGCAACTGTATGCTGGTCGATGCCGAACAGCATGATCTCGGCCACGTAGCCAGCAATGTGGCGCTGGGGCGTCTGGTGGACACGCTGCCATGGCAGGAGGAAGTTGAACGCCAGATCGCGATGCGCTACGGTCAGCTGTCATAAGATTTTTCAACGCCGCCACCTGCCTGTGCCGGCGCCGTAAAAAACGTCCAGTATGAACCAAGACATAAAGCAAAAAACCCCACCAGGGTCACCTGGTGGGGTTTTGCTTTACTACTTTGCTTGCTGCTGCTTTCACAGCATATTAATTAGCCTGACGATAACCTACTTTCACACTGGTTGCAGCACTATCATC
>JAKOOD010000124.1 GCA_022701635.1 Burkholderiaceae bacterium
ACCGACCTCATCTGTAGCGATTGTTCAGGAATCTGAATAATGGATTCGCGATTGCTCTATTTATCAGATTCTAGTTGAAGTCTATAGTCTCGTTATGGTCACAATAAAAAAGGAGCAGGTCATGAAACTTCATCTCGAGCGTATCGGCCCCGCAGTGGCGCTGATCCTGGGCGTGGTGCTCATGACCACGCTGGTCCTCAGCGACGCGTATACGCATGGCGCCGGCGCCGAGGCGCGCGGCTACCAGGCCCTGTTCGCCGTCGGGGGTGCGCGGTGATCGCGCTGCACCCGGCGATCGAACGCCTGCGCGACGATACCCTGGTGGTGCGCGAGCTGGACGTGGACGGCTTCGAAGGGCCGCTGGCCGCGCGCCTGTACAAGGCCGAGCGTGAAGGCAAGCGCGAGGCGCTGGTGGTGTTCTTCCACAGCGGCGGCTTCGTCGACGGCGACCTCGATCATTCCGACAACTTCCTGCGCCACTTGGCCGAGGCTGGCAATGCCCCGATCGTGCTGGCCTCCACGTACACGCTGGCACCCGTGAAACCCTTCCCGGCGGCAGTCGAGGACGCGCATGCGGTACTGATGTGGGCCCGGAAGAACAAGACCAAGCTCGGCTGGAATGGCAAGCGCCTGCTGGTGGCCGGCATCGAAGCCGGCGCCAACCTGGCCGCCGTCAGCAGCCTGATGGCGCGCGACCGCGGCGCGCCGCAGGTAGCGGGCCAGATCCTGGTCATGCCGATGCTCGATCCCGGCCTCTCCACCTGCTCGATGCGCGAGATGCCGGCCGGCGTCGGCGCCGCCAAGGTCGTCAACGAGTGCGCCGCCGCCTACCGCGGCTACCTGCCGCATCCGGCCGACCGCAGCCATCCGTATGCCTCGCCGCTGCAGTCGAGCCGCATGAAGAACCTGCCGCCGGCCCTGATCCTGTCGGCCGAGGACGACCCCTTGCGCGACGAGGCCGAAGCCTATGGCAAGAAACTGATCGACGCGGGTGTGCCGGCCACCGTCCGGCGCATGTCTGCAGCGCGCCTGCAGGAACCCAACGCGCGTAACGAATGTGCCTGCCAGGCACATGCCTTGAGCGAAATCGCCAACTTCATTGCCGGACTCGACCAGGACAAGCTTCCTGCCGGCTGTTGATCCCACAGATCAGCGTTTTTCAATAAATAAACCATAACAAGCTGCCCCGGCAAACGGGGCAGCGGAGACCTGTCTTTTCCTGCAAAAGCCCGGAAAGGACTGCTTTCGTCCAAGCATTAACAAGTTATTAATAATTTTCCAAAAAACGAGAGGGCAACATGAAAACGATGCATCAATTGAAGACGGCGGCACGACCGCTGGTGCTGGCGCTCGGGGCAGCCGGCGTGGCCATCCTGATCGCCGGCTGCTCGGATGCCACCGGCAAGGCCGATGCGCCGCCGGCCCAGGCTGCCGCCGGCGGTCCGCCGGTGTCGGCCGCCGCCGTGATCGAAAAGCAGGTCGCCGAAACCCAGGAATTCTCGGGCCGGCTGGAAGCGGTCGAGCGTGTCGAGATCCGTCCGCGCGTGTCCGGCTTCATCACCGCCGTCAACTTCAAGCCGGGCGCCGAAGTCAAAAAGGGCGACGTGCTGTTCGTGATCGATGCGCGCCCCTACCAGGCCGAAGCCGACCGCGCCGACGCCGCCGCCAAGTCGGCGCGCGCCAAGACCGACCTGGCGCGCGTCGAACTGGCCCGCGCCGAGCGCCTGCTGGGCGATAAAGCCATTGCCCAGCGCGAATACGACGAGCGCGCATCCGGTGTGAAGGAACTCGACGCCACCGCGCGCGCCTTCGACGCCCAGGCCCAGACCGCGCGCCTGAACCTGTCGTATACCCGCGTGACGTCGCCGATCGACGGCCGCGTCTCGAAGGCCGAGATCACCCTCGGCAACCTGGTCGACGCCACCAATATCCTGACCTCGGTGGTGTCGCTGGACCGCATCTACGCCAGCTTCGACGGCGACGAGGAAACCTACCTGCGCGTCAGCAAGCATGCGCACGCCGGCCGCGCCGTGGCGGTGAACGTCGGCCTGGCCGGCGAAGAAGGCTTCCCGCACGAAGGCAAGCTCGAATTCGTCGACAACCAGCTCGACAGCCGCACCGGCAGCGTGCGCATGCGCGCCACCTTCGACAACAAGGACCGCGGCATGGCGCCGGGCCTGTTCGCGCGCGTGCAGATCGGCGGCGGCAGCCCGAAAAACGCGCTCCTGATCACCGACCGCGCCGTCGGCACCGACCAGAGCCGCAAGTTCGTGTTCGTGGTCGACAAGGACGGCAAGGCCGAGTACCGCGCGGTCACCCTGGGTCCGGTCATCGATGGCCTGCGCGTGGTGCGCAGCGGCCTGAAGCCGGGCGAGAAGATCGTCGTCAACGGCCTGCAGCGGGTGCGCCCGGGCGCCCCGATCACGGCGCAGACCGTGCCGATGGTGGCCAGTACCGCTGCGCCGGCGGCCAAGGACGGCGCCAGGATCGCCATGGCAGAGACCAAGTAAGGAACAATAAACATGAACATTTCACGCTTTTTCGTCGACAAGCCGATCTTCGCGGCGGTCTTGTCCGTCATCGTGTTCGTGGCCGGCCTGATCTCGATCTTCCAGCTGCCGATCTCGGAATACCCCGAGGTCGTGCCGCCGTCGATCGTGGTGCGCGCCCAGTACCCGGGCGCCAACCCGAAGGTTATCGCCGAGACGGTCGCCACCCCGATCGAGCAGGAGATCATCGGCGTCGAGGGCATGCTCTACATGACCTCGCAGAACACCTCGGACGGCGCACTGCAGCTGACCGTGACCTTCAAGATCGGCACCAACGTCGAGCAGGCCGAGACGGCGGTGCAGAACCGCGTCCAGCGCGCGCTGCCGCGCCTGCCGGAAGAGGTGCGCCAGATCGGCGTCACCACCGTCAAGAGTTCGCCCAACATCACGATGGTGGTGCACCTGAATTCGCCGGACGGCCGCTATGACGACCTGTACCTGCGCAATTACGCCACGCTGAACGTCAAGGACCAGCTGGCCCGTATCCAGGGCATGGGCGACGTCCAGCTGTTCGGCTCGGGCGACTATGCGATGCGGGTCTGGCTCGATCCGCAGAAGGTGGCCGGACGCAACCTGACCGCGACCGACGTCGTCAACGCCATCCGCGAGCAAAACGTGCAGGTCGCGGCCGGCGTGGTCGGCCAGGGTCCGTCCAAGGGCGCCGAGTTCCAGCTGACCGTGAACACCCAGGGCCGCCTGGCCAGCGTCGAGGAATTCGGCAACATCGTGGTCAAGACCAACACGGATGGCGCCACCACCCTGCTGAAGGACGTCGCGCGCCTGGAGATGGGATCGAACTCGTATGCGCTGCGCTCGCTGCTCGACAACAAGTCGGCGGTGGCGATCCCGCTGTTCCAGTCGCCGACCGCGAATGCACTGCAGCTGTCGACCGACGTGCGCGCCAAGATGGAAGAGCTGTCGAAGGACTTCCCGCAGGGGATGACCTACAGCATCGTGTACGACCCGACCCAGTTCGTGCGCGAGTCGATCGACTCGGTGCTGCATACGCTGATCGAAGCGATCGTGCTGGTGGCGATCGTCGTGATCGTGTTCCTGCAGACCTGGCGCGCCTCCGTGATTCCGCTGCTGGCGGTGCCGGTGTCGGTGGTCGGTACCTTTGCCGTGATGCTGGCCTTCGGCTTCTCGATCAACACGCTGTCGCTGTTCGGCCTGGTGCTGGCGATCGGTATCGTGGTCGACGACGCCATCGTCGTCGTGGAAAACGTGGAACGGAATATCGAGAACGGCCTGAACCCGCATGACGCCACCGTGCAGGCAATGAAGGAAGTGTCCGGCCCGATCATCGCGATCGCGCTGGTGCTGTGCGCCGTGTTCGTGCCGATCGCCTTCGTCTCGGGCCTGACCGGCCAGTTCTACCGCCAGTTCGCGCTGACCATCGCGATCTCGACCGTGATCTCGGCCTTCCTGTCGCTGACCCTGGCGCCGGCCCTGTCGGCCGTGCTCCTGAAACCGCACGGTGCGAAAAAGGACTGGCTGACGCGCGGCATGGATGCCGTGTTCGGCCGCTTCTTCAAGGGTTTCAACCGCTTCTTCACCCGCTCCTCGCACAAGTACGAAGCGGGCGTGCAGGGCGTCCTGAAGCGCAAGAGCGCGTCGCTCGGCGTGTATGCGCTGCTTGCGATCGCCGGCATCTTCATGTTCAAGGCGGTGCCGCCGGGCTTCGTGCCGGCCCAGGACAAGGCTTACCTGATCGGCTTCGCCCAGCTGCCGGACGCCGCCTCGCTCGACCGCACCGATGCCGTGATCCGCAAGATGTCGGACGTGGCACGCGGCATCCCGGGCGTGGAGTCCTCGATTGCCTTCCCGGGCCTGTCGATCAACGGCTTCACCAATGCGCCGAACGCCGGTATCGCCTTCGTCAGCCTGAAACCCTTCGACCAGCGCGGCAAGGACCAGAGCGCCGAAGCCATCGCCGGCGAGATCAACAAGCGCATGGGCGCCGCCATCGAGGACGCCTTCGTGATGGTGCTCCCGCCGCCGCCGGTCAACGGCCTGGGCACCACCGGCGGCTTCAAGATGATGATCGAAGACCGCGGCAACCTCGGCTACGATGAGCTGAACAAGGCGGTGCAGGCCTTCATGGCCAAGGCCGCGACCGACAAACGCCTGGCCGGCGTGTTCTCGGGCTACCAGATCAACGTGCCGCAGCTGTTCGCGGACGTCGATCGCGTCAAGGCCAAGCAGCTGGGCGTGCCGCTGGCCGAGATCAACCAGACCTTGCAGATCAACCTCGGTTCGCTGTACGTGAACGACTTCAACCAGTTCGGCCGTACCTACCAGGTGCGGGTGCAGGCCGATGCGCCGTTCCGTTCGCAGCGCGAGCAGATCGCGCAGCTGAAGGTCCGCAACGACAAGGGCGAGATGATCCCGCTGTCCTCGCTGATGACGGTCAAGGATACCTACGGCCCGGACCGCGTGCAGCGCTACAACAACTACGTCGCCGCCGAGATGAACGGCGGCCCGGCCCCGGGCGTCTCGTCGGGCCAGGCCCAGGCGGCGATGGAGGAAATCGCGCGCGAAGTGCTGCCGAAGGGGATCGCCTACGAATGGACCGACCTGACTTACCAGGACATCCTGTCGGGTAACACCATGATCTTCGTGTTCCCGCTGTGCGTGCTGCTGGTGTTCCTGGTGCTGGCTGCCCAGTACGAAAGCTGGACGCTGCCGCTGGCCGTGATCCTGATCGTGCCGATGTCGATCCTGTGCGCCCTCGTTGGCGTGAAGCTGACCGGCGGCGACAACAACGTGTTCACCCAGATCGCGCTGTTCGTGCTGGTCGGCCTGGCCTCGAAGAACGCGATCCTGATCGTCGAGTTCGCGGTCGAGCTGGAACATCACGGCCGCAGCATCGTCGCCGCCGCGCTGGAAGCCTGCCGCCTGCGTCTGCGTCCGATCCTGATGACCTCGATCGCCTTCATCATGGGTGTGCTGCCGCTGGTGTTCTCGCACGGCGCCGGCGCCGAGATGCGCCACGCGATGGGTGTCGCCGTGTTCGCCGGCATGCTGGGCGTGACTTTCTTCGGCCTGTTCCTGACGCCGGTGTTCTACGTGCTGCTGCGCACCCTGGCCAAGCGTTTCGAGCGGCCTTCGCACAAGCCGGCGGCCGTTCCCGGCACCGAGCACGGTCCCGCACTGGAAGGAAACCACTGATATGAACACCATGATTGCAAAGGGTTTGCCTCCCTTGTTCGCGGCGCTGCTGCTGGCCGCCTGCTCGACGCCCGCGTTCAAGCAGCCGGAGATCGCCGCGGTGCCCGCCTTCAAGGAAGCGCAGGCGCCGGCGACCCGCACCGCGCCCGACGGCACCACCTGGAAGATCGGCCAGCCGGCCGAAGCCCAGCCGCGCGGCGAATGGTGGCGCGTGTTCCACGATCCGTCGCTGGACGCGCTGGTCGCCGAGGCGGCGGCCAACAACCAGAGCCTGACGGTGGCCGCGGCGCGCGTGCGCCAGGCGCGCGCCATTGCCGGCATCGCCGAGGCCGACCGCATCCCGCAGATCGGCGTCGACGCCGGCGCCCAGCGCACCCGCCTGTCGTCGCTGGAAGCCCTGCAGGCGCCGGGCACGCCGGTGGCCGCGTTCAACAGCTATTCGGCGCGGCTGTCGGCCAGCTACGAAATCGACCTGTTCGGGCGGGTGTCGGCCAACGTGGCGGCGGCGCGCCTGGACACCGGCGCGGTGGAAGCGACTTACCGCTCGGTGCTGCTGTCGTTGCAGGCCGACGTGGCCCAGACTTACTTCCGGCTGCGTTCTCTCGACGCCGAACTGGCGACGGTGGAGCGCACGGTACGGCTGCGCGAGGAAAGCGTGCGCGTGACCAGTCGCCGCTTCGAGCTCGGCGACATCGGCGAATTCGACCTGGCCCGCGCCCGTACCGAACTGGCGACGTCGCGCGCCGAAGCGATCGGGCTGCAGCGCCGGCGCACCACGGCCGAACACGCGCTGGCGGTCTTGCTGGGCAAGCCGGCGTCGATGTTCACGGCGCCGGCCAGTCCGCTCGAAGACGCGTCCGGGCTGCCGCTGATCCCGGCCGGGTTGCCTTCGAGCCTGCTGGAACGCCGGCCCGACATCGCCAGCGCCCAGCGCACGATGGAGGCGGCCAATGCCCGCATCGGCGTGGCGCGTTCGGCCATGTTCCCGGCGCTGAGCATCGGCGCCAACGGCGGCGGCGTGGCCGGGACGGTCGGCGACGTGTTCAAGTGGAGCAGCCGTTCCTGGCTGCTGGGCGCGGCGCTGTCGATGCCCTTGATCGACGGCGGCCGCAACCGCAACAACGTGGCACGCAGCGAAGCCGCGCTGGACGAGGCGGTCGGTACCTACCGCCAGAGCGTGCTGACCGCCTTTGCCGAAGTCGAGGACAACCTGGCCGGCCTGCGCATCCTGGCAGGGCAGAGCTACGAGACCGAACAGGCGCTGGTGTCGGCGCGCCGTTCCTCCGACCTGGCGCAGAAGCTGTACGACGCCGGCCGCGGCAGCTACCTGGAACTGCTGGATGCCCAGCGCAACCAGGCGGCGGTGGAGCGCAGCGCGGTGCAGCTGCGCGGCGACCGTGCCGTGACGACGGTGGCGCTGATCCGGGCGCTGGGCGGCGGCTGGGACGGCACGCCTGCCGGCGGGCAGGTGGATGGGATGGTACAGGCGCGCCGCTGATCGCATCCTGAAATAGAAGTTTGTTCTGCCCTTTGCGGCAGTTCGCGCTACGCGTGGACTGCCGTTTTTTTCGCTTTGTCGAAAGGACGTTGCGGCGTACGGGAGCCTGTTCTCGGGCTGGCAGCAAGCGCAAGCGGGGCCCGGGCAATCCCGCCGGCATCGGGCGACGAACGGGGCAGATGCCCCGTTTTTCGTTTCTGGACTATGATGCGGCCATGTCCGCTCCTCTGCTTACCGGCCTGGCGCCCGTCATCGCGTCCGATACCCGCATCCTGATCCTGGGCAGCTTTCCCGGCGCCGCTTCGCTCGCGGCCCAGCAGTATTACGCTCATCCGCGTAACCAGTTCTGGAAACTGGTCGGCGTCCTGGTCGGTGAAGACCTGTATGGCTTGCCCTATGCCGCGCGCCTGCCGCGCCTGCTGGCGCACCGGATCGGCTTGTGGGACGTGCTGGCAGCGTGCGAGCGCGAGGGCAGCCTGGATTCCGCCATCCGCAATGCCGCCGCCAACGATTTCGAGCGCCTGCACCGGCTGTGCCCGGCGCTGCAGACGGTCGGGTTCAATGGGCAGGCGTCGGGCAAGTTTGCCGGCCAGTTCGAGGCGGCCGGCTACCGCACCGTGGTGCTGCCCTCGAGTTCACCGGCGCACATGGCCTTGAGCTTCGAACAAAAGCTGGCCGTGTGGCGGCGCCTGGTGGAGGTGGAGGCGGACGCCTTCTAGCGCGCGGGCGCCGCCAGCACGGCTGCCGCGTCCACCTGCCTCAGCTTGGGCATGATCGACGCGATCCGCTCGTCGGCATTCTTGCTGAGTTCTTCGGTCGTGCCCCAGCCCAGCAGTTTTTGCGACGGCATTTCCTGGATCAGCAGGTAGTGGGTGGTGAGGGCGACCGGCCTGTCGACCAGGTTGCAGGTCTTGGTGCAGATGGTGACCTTCTTCATGCGCGTGCCGGTCTTCAGCGCCAGCCGGCGCACGTGGTAGGTCTGGCCGTCGGCGTCGATGTCGTATCTGGCAGCCACGGTGGCCTTGCCCAGGATGGCATTCAGGTCGGTGGCCGGGGTATCGGCAGAAATGCGTCCGACCTGTTCGTTGGTCAACGGCACGTGGGTCGCACAGCCGGCGAGGAGGAGGGTTGCAGCAAGTGCCGCACCAATGGTTTTGATGGACATATGTATTCCGGGTAAGAATTTTGGGCATTACTATACAAGAGCTGTATTTATATAGCCAGGTACGTGACACGCGGTTCTGTGGCGTTTTGGCCATTCCGTTTCTTTCGCGGAACCGAGGCATTGCCTGTGGAGATGTCCGTTGTCGTGTAGAATGACGATGTTGGCTTGCTGTCGGACAAAAGTGTGAAGCCTCTCCTCTTTTAATCTGACGCAACGCCCCCATATTGGATGCATCCCCCAGTTCGCAACGCGCCAGCTGCACACGCGCTGCGTTTCCCGACTTTTCCCATTCTTGACCAGGCAGACTGGCAGCCTGTCCGACGGCGGTGCGGTATTCGCGCTTCGCCGGTCAATGCATTGCCGATCGTTGATTTCGCATCATCAGTCACGGAAAGAGTCGTTCATAGATAAAAGGACATGACATGAGTAAAGAAGAACTGATCGAAATGAGTGGCAAAGTGACCGAAGTGCTGCCGGAGATGCGCTTCCGTGTCGACCTGGAGAATGGCCATCAACTGGTGGCGTACACCTCGGGCCGCATGAAGAAGAACCATATCCGCATCATCGCAGGCGACCGCGTCACGCTGGAAATGTCGCCGTACGACCTGAACAAGGGTCGTATCACCTTCCGCCACATCGACACGCGCGGCCCGGCACCGACCGGCGCACGTCCGCAGCAGCGCCGCCGTTGATCCGGCATCGCGCAGTGCCCTGATCCGGGATCGAAGAGGGCCGGGTTCCGCAAGGGACCCGGCCCTTTTTACGTTTATAGCGGCGGCGGCCGGATCCCGGCCACGCGCTGCGCCAGCGCCTGCGCTTCGTCCAGACGTCCGAGCCGGGCCAGCAGCGGCCACAGGTTCTGCATCGCCACCAGGTTGTCCGGATCGCGTCCGAGCGCGGCGCGGTAGGCGCGTTCGGCCAGCGCCAGCTGGCCATGATGCTGGTAGATCACCCCCAAGGTGTTGTAGGCGGTGGCGCTGGCAGGATTGGCATGCACCGCGGCGCGTGCCCACCAATAGGCGTCGTCGATGCGGCCCTGCACCAGGGTCTCGGCGGCGCGGTTGTTCAGGAACAGGGCGACCAGTTCGCGTTCGTCGAGCGGACGCGTACGCAGGCGCGCGGCGTCGGGCGGCGGCAGGAAGTCGACCACCAGTTCCTGGTCGGCCTTGTCGTCGTACAGCAGGTCGCGCGGCTTGCGGTGGCCGAGGGCGATGTTGACGTGGGCCGCGACCAGGTACAGCGTGCCTTCGCGGCGCCAGGCGTCTTCCACGTCGACCGCCTGGTAGCGCACCGTCAGTCCGAGTGCGCGCGCGAAGGCGGCCGTCATGATCACCAGCGACAGGCAGTTGCCGGCACGCGCGGCATAGGTTCCGGCGGCAGGGCGGGTCGCGTTGACGTCGTAGTCGAGCTTCAGGTCCTGCTGGCGGTACAGGGCGTCGAGCAGGCCGCGCTCGCGGCCGCGCGCGCGCAGCAGGGCCGTGAACGCGGGACTGCGCAGGTAGGCCTGCATGGCCGGGCTGAGGGTGAACAGGTCGGCGGCGCCGATGGTCTCGGAGGGCGCGGCAAAGGCGGCGTCGAGGAACAGCGACGGCGGCGGGGCGGGTGGGGGCGGGCTGGCGCAGCCGGCCAGCATGGCCAGCAACAACGGCAACAAGGGCAACAGCCGCAAAGGCTGGAACGGGCGCTTCATGTCTCCTCCGCGCGGCCATCTTCGATCTGTTTGATCGAAGTATCCGCCGCCGCAAGGAAGATGTAAATATGCCCGGCGTTTACTCGTCGTGGAAGGCTTCGACCAGTTCGTCCAGCAGTTCTTCCTTTTCGTCGTCCGACATGCCGAGGTAGGCCATCGCGCGGGCGCCGCCCTTGTTCCATTCGAGCGATTCGCCGTGGCCCTGGTATTTGCTGATCGCGCCTTCGGCCAGCAGCGACAGCGCGACCATCGAGCGCACCGTGGCCGGGCTGTCGGCGTCGTCCAGCACCGTATAGTCGTGGTGGTGCAGGATGGCCCAGCCGATGTCGCCGGACAGGCCCCAGGTACGCGCCAGCAGGCAGCCGACCGCCGCGTGCGAGGTGGCGTGGCGCTCGTCCTCGAGCGCGGTGAAGGGGCGTTCGGCATCCAGCGCCGCTTCGGCGTAGATGGCGCCGTAGTCGGCAAAGCGTTCCATCAGCAGCGGCACCCCGGTGTCGCAGAACAGGCCGAAGGTGTGAGCCACGTCCTGCTCGCCGATACGCAGGCGGCGCGACAGGAACACCATCGCCTGCGCGCGCCGGGTCGAGACGTCCCAGAAGCTGGCCAGGGCGGCGCTGTTGGCGGGGATCGCGCGGCGTGCCAGCAGGCCGGTCATCAGGGCGGCGACCTGGTTAATGCCGAGGAACAGGATGGCCTGCTCGATCGATTTGGCCTTGCGGCCGCCGTAAACAGCCGAATTGGCTAATTTGAGGAGGGCGCCCGACATGCCGACGTCACTGGCCACGATGCGGCCGACCGTTTCCGGGCTGGGATCGGGCGATGCCAGTTCGCGCTGCAGCTCGGCCAGCAGGCTGGGACGCGGCGGAATGCGGATCGACTTGATCAGCGCGTCGACCGGATCCTCGGCGGCGCTGGGACGTGCCAGGGCGGTTGCTGTACTCATGATCAGGGAAATATAGTGCCGCACGGAAATAAGTGCCAAGCGCATCACTGTACACCAGTGCCGTAAAAGTTGCAGCAATGCATTTACTTATTTGATCGCAAAATCGTCAAAAATGTCCTCCGCGGAGAGCGATGCGCAGACGGTGCGACCCGGCAAATGGGACCGTTGTAAGATACATACATGTCTCCCCATATTCTCGCCGGTATCGATTTTCTGGCACCTTCCCACCGTGTGGCGCGCCAGCTGATCGGTGTCACGGTGCTGGTCAACGGCGTCGGCGGACGCATCGTCGAGACCGAAGCCTA
>JAKOOD010000131.1 GCA_022701635.1 Burkholderiaceae bacterium
GCATCGCGGAAGAGGAACACCAATGAATAGCGCGTTCATCGACAACCAGGCAGCAACGAAGGCAGTGCGCATTGCGCGCGTCGCCCTTCGCGGTGCGCTGGCATGCGCTCTGGTCTTTGGCGCCGGCTCCGCGTTCGCACAGCAATACGGCGGCGACCGCCGTGACGACCAGCAGCACCAGTCGGGCGGGCGCGAGCGGTTTTCGCTGCCCCAGCAAGACCGCGGCCAGCGCGACGCCGAGATGCGTGCCTACGAAGAGCAGCGCCGCGCCCAGCAGCAGTACCAGCAACAGCAGGCGCAGCAGGATGGCCAGGGACCGCGCGACGACGGCCGTCGGGGCAGCGGCCGCCTGACCCCGGACGAGCGGCGCGACCTGCGCCGGCAGATCAACGAAGCCGGCATGGACCTGTACCAGCGTCGCCGTTGACACCCCTCCACACGGCCTTCCCGGGCCGTTTTCAGCACGATTTCAGCTCTGCCGTTCCTTTAAAACAACGTTGTTGATCGATATTTATTTATCGTCAGCAACGTGATACGCTACCAAGCTTCTGTCCTGGCCCAAACCCCGCCTGCGTGACTGGAGCTTACCGTGTCCCCTGAACATCGCATCGTCGAGCGTGCCGATGGCGTGTATGCCGATCCCGCCGTGGCGGCCAGGCTGCTGGCCGACGCCGTCGACGGACTCTATCGCAGCGGCAGCCTGCTCGCCGGTCTCGATTACGCCGCCTTCCTGCAGGTTCTATTCGGCGCCGGCGCGCACGAAGGCGCCGCTCCCATGGTCCGCATCGCCGCCGGCATCCGGCCGTTCGCGCCGGCGCGGCGCGCGCTGTACCGCCCGCTCAAGCTCGGCGGCGGACGCGCCGAATACTATGTTGAGCCGGTCTGGCTGCCCAGTCCGGACCAGCCCGATGCGCCGGGCGAGCCGACCCGTCTCGACTTCGACGAATTCGTCGCCGACCTCTGGCTCAAGGGCATCCGCTTCGGCATCGAGGCCGCCGCCGTGCGCGCCGCCATCGCCTCCCCGAAAGCCGACCGCATCGTCGCCGCGCAGCGGCGCGAGCCGGTGCCCGGCGTCGACGCCCGCATCGTCGAAGTCTCCGACGACATCCACCGCAGCAATGCGCCGCGCCAGCTGGCCAACGGCCGCCTCGACCTGCACAGCTTCCAGAACCGTTTCCCGCAGATCCAGGCCGGGGTGCCCCTGCTGCAGAAGATCGCGGCCGGCGCCGGCACCGACGGCATCGACCTGTCCGGCGCCCGCCTGCCGGCCACGCCCGGCGCCGATACCGACCTGGCGTCGTACGCCGGGGCCGGCACCAAGGTTGAACATGCCCGCGACGGCGAATTCCTGGTGGCGCAGCGCGCCGGCTTCCTGTCGGTGGACGCCAAGACCAGCCGGATGTCGATCGGCGACAAGATCGTCAGTCGCGACGGCGTCAGCGCCCGTACCACCGGCAACCTGCAGCTGACCGGCGACTACGAAGAATTCGGCGAGGTGCAGGAAAACCGCACGATCGAAGGCGAGGGCATCACCGTCCACGGCGACGTCTACGGTCGCCTGGCCTCGCGCGGCGGCCGCATCCTGCTGCGCGCCAACCTGGTCGGCGGCAGCGCCCATAACAAGCGCGGCGACATCCGCGTGTGCGGCGTGGCCTCTGGCGCCCTGATCCAGGCGCTCGACGGCGCCGTGGTGCTGGAGCGTGCCGAGAATTGCATCGTGGCCGGCACCCGCGTCACCATCGCGCACGCGGTCAATTGCGAGATCATCGGCGACGAAGTCGTGGTCGGGCAGGCCGAGGGCAGCGCCATCGCCGGCCGGCGCGTGACGGTGGACGGCGCCGCACCGCGCAAGCAGGGCGAGATGCTGGTATGCGTGCTGCAGCCCGAGGGGCCGCTGGTGGCCGAGCTGATCGCGGCGGTAGCGCGGCGCATCGCCCAGTTCGGCGAGCTGGCGGCGCGGCACAAGGAAGAGATGGCGCGCCTGGCCGGGCGCCCCGACGTGCGCCGCTACCTGATGGTGGCATCCAAGGTGCGCAAGAAGGAAATCACCCTGTCGCCCGAGCAGGCGCGCCAGTTCCAGCACATGGCGCAGGAGGTGGCGCCGGCGCTGAAGGAAGTGGCCGACGCTTCGGCCAGGGTCAAGGCGGTCGAGGCCGAGCAGCAGAAGGGCGCGCAGATGCTGGCCGGCCTCGAGGCGCAGCGCCTGGACGCCGCCTGCGTGGCCCGGGTCGAGGTAAAACACGTGCAGGGCGAGACCCAGGTGCGCGTGCTCGGCTTCAGCCCCACCGGCGGCAGTCCCTACCTGATGGCGCCGCGCGAGATCCGCGCGCGGCTGCGCGGGCCGCAGCGCGGTGCGCAGCTGTTTGCCGGACAGGCGGGCAGCTTTGCATGGAACAGCGAGTCCGCAGCCGCGGAAACCGTATAAATCATTATCATAGAAGAGAGATGTGAGGACCATGCTTCGGATTCGCCCCGGTATTGCCTTGATGCCTGCCCTGATCGCCGCCCTGTGCGCCGGCGCTGCGCTGGCCGTGCCAGCTTCCGCCGCCACCAGGACGGCTGCCAAACCCACCGTCGCCGAAGCCGAGCGCTTCATCCTCGACGCCGAGCAGCGCCTGGAGCGCCTCGGCCTGGATGCCCAGCGCGCCGAATGGGTGGCCGAGAATTTCATCACGCTCGATACCGAGACGATGACCGCCCAGTCCAACGAGCAGTTCCTGACGCTCAGCGGCGAAGTGGCGCTGCAGGCACGCCGCTTCAAGGACCTGACGCTGCCGCAAGCCAGCGCGCGCAAGCTGCTGCTGATGCAGCGCACGCTGATGCTGCCGGAAGCCGCCGACAGGAGCAGCTACGCGCGGCTGGCGGCCGGCATGACCGGTGCCTACGGCAAGGCCAAGTACTGTCCCGCGGCACCGGCGGCCGCCGGCGCCGCCCAGCCGGCATGCATGTCGCTCGGCGAACTGGAAAAAGTGCTGGCCACCAGCCGTGATCCGGCGCGCCTGAAGGACGTCTGGCTCGGCTGGCATGCCCAGTCGCCGGCCTACAAGCAGGATTATGCGAAGTACGTCGCCGTCTCGAACAAGGGCGCGCGCGCGATGGGGGCGGCGGACACCGGCGCGCTGTGGCGTTCTTTCTACGACATGCCGCCGGAAGCCTT
>JAKOOD010000178.1 GCA_022701635.1 Burkholderiaceae bacterium
CTCTGGTGCATGTCGAGCACGAAGGAGCGGTCGATCTTGAGCTTGTCGACCGGCAGGCGCTTGAGGTAGCTGAGGCTGGAGTAGCCGGTGCCGAAATCGTCGATGCTGAGGGTGACGCCGAGTTCGCGCAGGCGCGTCATCAGGGCGGCACTGCGTGCCGGGTCGTCGATCGAGATGCTTTCGGTGAGTTCGAGTTCGAGCATCCCCGGCGGCAACTGGGCATCGCGCATCGCGGCATCGACGGTGGCGACGATGTCGGTGGCAAAAAACTGGCGCGCCGACAGGTTGACCGCGAAAGTGACGTCGGGGATGCCTTCGGCATGCCAGGCGCGGCTCTGGGCAATCGCGCTTTTCAGCACCCACTCGCCGATCGAGACGATCAGCCCGGATTCCTCGGCGATCGGGATGAATTCCACCGGCGACACCGTGCCGTGCTCGGGGTGGTGCCAGCGCAGCAGCACCTCGATACCGGCCACGGCGCCGCTGCGCAGGTCGATCTTGGGCTGGTAGACCAGGAACAGCTCGTCCTGCTCGAGCGCGCGGCGCAGCTGGCTTTCCAGCGTCAGCTTGCGGTTGACGGCGCGCTTCAGCTCTTCCGAGAAGCGCTGAATCTGGCCGCCGCCGAGGAGCTTGGCGCGGCGCATGGCCATCGCCGCATGGTTCAGCAGCAGGTCGCCGTTCTCGCCGTCGTCGGGGCAGATCGCGTAGCCGATGCTGCAGGTGAGGGGCGTCGGCCCGCCCGGCGTCATGTATTCGTGGTTCACCGCCTGCATCAGTTGGCGCAGCCGGTCGCGCGCGGCGCTGTCGTCGCCCAGGCCCGGCAGCAGCAGCACGAATTCATCGTTGCCGGCGCGCGCCAGCATGTCGCCGGGGCGCAGCAGGGCCTGCAGGCTGCGCGTGATCGTCACCAGCGCCTTGTCGCCGCCGTGGTGGCCGAGCAACTCGTTGAGGCGCTTGAACTTGTCGACGTTGATCGAGGCCACCAGGGTTTTCGCCTGCGCCAGGTTGTCGCCCATGGCCGCCAGGTGCTTTTCCACGGCGCGCACCAGCGACTGGCGGTTGGCCAGGCCGGTCAGCACGTCGTGGTTGAGCAGGAATTCGACCTGGCCGGCGGCCGAGGACAGTTCGGCATTTTCCGGGTCGAGTTCCATGTGCGCGTACAGCGAGCGCGCGGCGCTGGCCAGCTGGCGGTGCTGGATCAGGCCCTCGACCATGCGCGCCAGGTCGCGCAGGATGTCGAGTTCGTCCTGGCCGAGCGTGCGCGGGACGCGGTCCAGCACGCACAGGGTGCCGATCGCCATGCGGTCGATCGAGAACAGCTGCACGCCGGCGTAGAAGCGGACGTGCTGCGCGCCGCTGACCAGCGGGTTATCGGCGAAGCGCGGGTCGAGCAGGGCGTCGGGGATGACCAGCGGTTCGTGTTCGAGGATGGCGTGGCCGCAGAAGGAGGTTGCGCGCGGCGACTCGGTGGGCGAGAAGCCGCAGCGCGACTTGAACCACTGGACCTCCTTGTCCACCAGCGACACCAGCGAAATCGGCATCTTCAGCAGGCGCGCCGCCATGCGCGTGATGCGGTCGAAGGCGTCCTCCGGCGATGTGCCGAGCAGGCGGGTGGCGTACAGCGCGGCCAGGCGGCGCGCTTCGTCGAGAGGGATGTCCGGAGCTTGCATGGTGGCGTTTTCCAGGTCGAGACGAGTCAAACGGATTCTGCCATGCGTCAAGAGTTTGTGCCACACCGTTCAGCTAGCGGACACAATTGCTGGTGCGTATCCGAATCGGCGAATTCGGGGTCAGAGCAAAATCGAATCTGCTCTGACCCCGAACTTGCTTTAACATGCCGCGAGCCGTGTCGTCGCGGCGTGGACCTGGAGACCATCATGAAAGCCATCGTAACCGGCCATACCAAGGGCCTCGGCGCCTCGCTGGCGCGCAACCTGCTGGCGCGCGGCGTGCCGGTGCTCGGCGTGGCGCGCACGCGCGCGCCCAAGCTGGCGGCCGAATTCCCCGAGCTGTTCGACGAGGTCGAGCTCGACCTGGCCGACGGCACGGCACTGGCGCAGTGGCTGGACGGCCATGCGCTGGAGGATTACCTCGACGGCACTGGCGCCGTCCTGTTGCTCAACAATGCAGGCATGGTCAGCCCGGTCGGGCCGCTGGAACAGCAGGACCCGCAGGCGGTGCTGCGCGCGGTGGCACTGAACGTGGCGGCGCCGCTGGCGCTGTCGGCGGCGGTGGCGCGCGCCAGCAGCGGGGCGCAGCGGCGCATCCTGCATATTTCCAGCGGCGCCGGACGGAATGCCTATCCCGGCTGGAGCGTGTATTGCGGCACCAAGGCGGCGCTCGACCACCACGCGCGCGCGGTGGCCATGGACGAGCAGCACGGCGTCAGGATCTGCAGCCTGGCGCCGGGTGTGATCGATACGGGCATGCAAGCCGAGATTCGCGCGACGCCCACCGCCAGCTTCCCGATGCGCCAGCGCTTCGTCGACCTGAAGGAAACCGGCAGCCTGGCCGACGCCGACGAGTGCGCCGAGCGCCTGGTCGACTACCTGCTGGGCGCCGGCTACGGCGACGAGGTGGTGGCCGACCTGCGTTCGCTGGGCTGACACCCCGTCATGTCGGTGGCGCCGCGGGTACCTCGAGGCCTTTCGCCACCGCCGGCCGCGCCAGGAAGGCCTGCAGCACCCGCTGCACGTTCGGCAGCCGGTCCACGTCGACCAGGTCGCCGGCGCCATAGAAATGCAGCAGACCGTTTATCCAGGGAAAAGTGGTGATGTCGGCGATGGTGTAGGCGTCGCCCATGATCCAGCTGCGCCCCTCGAGACGCCGTTCGAGCACGCCAAGCAGGCGCTTGCTTTCGTCGAGGTAGCGCTGCTGCGGGCGCTTGTCTTCCCAGTCCTTGCCGGCGAATTTCAGGAAGAAGCCGAGCTGGCCGAACATCGGACCGATGCCGCCATTCTGGAACATGACCCACTGCAGGGTCTCGTAGCGGCCCGCCGCATCGCCCGGGATGCATTGGCCGGTCTTCTCGGCAAGGTACATCAGGATCGCACCCGATTCCCATAGCGCCAGCGGCGCGCCGCCGGGGCCGTTCGGGTCGATGATGGCCGGGATCTTGTTGTTCGGATTCAGCGACAGGTACGCGGGCGAGTTCTGGTCGTTGTTCTCGAACGCGACCCGGTGCACCTCGTAGGGCAGGCCGGTTTCTTCCAGCATGATCGCGGCCTTGACGCCGTTCGGCGTCGGCATCGAATACAGCTGCAGGCGGTCGGGGTACTGCGCCGGCCACTTGCGCGTGACCTCGAAACGGTTCAGGTCTGTCATGGCATCCTCGTCACGATTGATTGTGGACCCCATGGTAACAAAGGCCGCGTAACCATGGAGCGCGGGCTCGGCATTGACCGGCCGCAAGGTCTGAAAAAGCATTGAATGGGAGCATGGATATTGGTCCCGGACAATCAGCCCTGAGGTCTCAATGGACGAGCTGTTGCGCTATTACGAAGAAGAGCTGGGCCTGTTCGGCCAGTTCGCGCGCGAATTCCGCGCCCGCTACCCGAAACCGGCCGGCGAACTGCACCTGTCCGGCGAGACCTACGAAGACCCGGCCGTGGCACGCCTGATCCAGTCGGTGGCCCTGATGAGCGCGCGCATCAAGAAGCGCCTCGACGACGACTACCCGAAATTCACCGAAGCGCTGCTGGAAAGCCTGTACCCGCACTACCTGCGTCCGCTGCCCTCGTACTCGGTGGTCCAGGTCGGCTACCGCGGCGAGGGCGAGACGCCGCCGGCCCAGGCCGTGCTGGCGCGCGGCACCATGCTGCGTACCGGCGCCGGTCACGCCACCCCGTGCCAGTTCCGCACCGTGTACGACGTCGCGCTGGCGCCGCTGAGCGTCAGCGGCGTCGCATTTTCGCCGATGATGGTGGCGCCGCGCGCGACGCGCCTGCCGCGCGGCACCGGTGCCGGCATTGCCATCACCCTGACCGCCACCGCCGGCCGGGCGGACCTGTGCACCGTGCTGCCTGCCAGCCTGCGCCTGTTCGCCGACGGCGAAGCCTCGCTGCGCGCGGCGCTGCTCGACACCCTGTTCCTGCGCTGCGCCGGCGCCTGGCTGCAGGCCGGCGACGAGCCGACCTGGCTGCCTTTGGCGCAAGTCCCGCTGCGCCTGGCCGGCTTCGACGAGGCCGACGCCATGCTGCCGTTCCCGGCGCGCTCGCACCCGGCGCTGCGCCTGCTGACCGAATATTTCTGCTACCCGGAAAAATTCAACTTCATCGACCTCGACCTGGACGCGCTGCGGACGCTGCTGCCGCCGCGCTGCACGCGCTTCACGCTGCACCTGGGCGTGACCGGCATCGCGCCCGATTCGGACAGCGCCCACCTGCTGTCGAACCTGTCGCCGCGCAACCTGCTGGCGGGCTGCACCCCGGTGATCAATTTGTTCCCGAAGGCCGGCGCGCCGCTGCAGCTGTCGTATACCAGCGCCGATTACCCGCTGCTGGCCGACACCGCGCACGCGGCCGACTACGAAATCCACAGCATCGACGCGGTGCGCCTGGTGCGCGACAGCGCCGGCGCCGCGGCCGTCACCCAGTTCACGCCGCTGTACGCGCCGTCCGAGGCGGAGCCGGCCCCCCAGTCGGACCGCGGCAAGGGGCGCATGCATTACTGGATTGTGCGGCGCGACCATGCCACCGCCGCCGTCAGCCCCGGCCACGAGATGCGCATCGCGCTGGTCGACGCCGACTTCCGCAGCACCGAGACCGCCGGCGCCACCTTGTCGACCGATCTCACCTGCAGCAACCGCGACGCGCCGGCCCGGCTGCGCTACGGCAACCCGCAGGGCGACCTGCGCACCGACGCGCTTTCGGGCATTGCGCCGATCCGGCTGCTGCGCAAGCCGACGCCGACCTGGCGTTTCGACAGCGCCCGCGGCGCCCACTGGCGCCTGATTGCCCACCTGTCGCCCAACCTGGCGGGCGTGACGATGGCCGGACTGGCCGATTTCCAGAAGATGCTGTCGCTGTATGACCTGCCGCGCTCGCCGGTGGCCGAGCGCCAGATCGCCGGCATCGTCGGCCTCGAGCACGGCGCGGTGCGCGCCTGGGTCAGGACGGCGCCGGTGGCGACCCTGATGCCGGGCATCGGCATCCGCGTCACGGTCGACGAAGACGCCTTTACGGGTACCGGGCTGGCCGTGTTCGTGCGCGTGCTCGACCATTATTTTGCGCTGAACGCCCAGCTGAACTGCTTTACCCGCCTGCAGGTCGTGGCGCAGGGCAGCGGCCGCGAGATCGTCACCTGCGCGGCGCGCACCAGCGTGCGGGAATGCCCGTGATCGAGCGCCTGCTGGCAGAACCGCAGCGCTTCGAATTTTTCCAGGCCGTGCGCCTGCTCCTGCTGTGGCTGGAAGAGCGCGGCGTGCCGCCGCAGCAGGCGCTCGACGGCCACCTGCGTTTCGCCAACAGCCTGTCGCTGCGCTTTCCTGCCAGCCAGGTCGAGGCACTGGCGCTGGTCCACGACAAGCCGGCCCACCCGGCCATCGCGCGTCCGCAATTCCGCCTGACGCCGAGCTTCATGGGCCTGCTCGGCGCGCACGGCACGCTGCCTGCCCACTATACCGAGCGGATCCAGGCCTGGACCGCGAACGAACAGGACGAGGCGCCGCGCGCCTTTCTCGACCTGCTGTCGAACCGGATGCTGGCGCTGTTCTATGGCGCATGGAAAAAATACCGGGTCGAACACATGGTGGCCGGGCCGAGCGACCATTTTTTGCCGCTGTTGCTGGCGCTGGCCGGGTTCCCGTCCGGGGCGCTGGCGGGTGGCTTGCCGGTTAGCCAGGCGGGCGGCTCGGCTGGAACGGAAGGAGGCCGGTCGCCAGGCGGATCGACCGGCGCGGCTACCGGCATGCCTGCGCTGCCAGGCATCGGCAACGAGGTGTTGGCGCTGTACGCCGGGGTGCTGCGCCAGCGGCCGGCGTCGGCGGCGGTGCTGGGACAAGTGCTGTCCGACCTGCTGCGGGTGCCGGTCGC
>JAKOOD010000192.1 GCA_022701635.1 Burkholderiaceae bacterium
CTTGGATTCAACTGGTCAATGCAACACACTAAACTCTGCCTGAGCAGAAGGAGTGTTGCGGATGAAGCAGAGACCTAGGATCTACTATACAGAAACGCAGAAGGCGCTCATGTGGGAGCGGTGGAAGAAGGGCGAATCACTGCATCAAATTGCCGCGCTGTTCGATCGAAATCACTCATCGATACAGCGGATTCTTGCGGAGTCTGGCGGCATTCGCCCTGCGCAAAGGCAGCGGTCAAGATTGGCCTTGTCGCTGGCAGAGCGGGAAGAGATATCGCGTTCGTTAGCTGCTGGTCATCCGATCCGGCGAATCGCCCAACTTCTCGGACGAGCACCTTCTACAATTAGCCGCGAGATCAGCCGGAATAGCGGCCAGACGAGCTATCGAGCAAACTGTGCCGACGATGCTGCCTGGAAGCGTGCCCAACGTCCCAAGACATGTAAGCTAGTGGACAATCCTGTGCTGGCAGAAATCGTGGCCACTAAACTGCAACTACAGTGGGCACCAGAGCAAATTGCCGGGTGGCTCAAGCATACGTTTCCAGGAGACGAGGACTGTCAGGTGTCGCATGAAACGATTTATCGTAGCCTCTTCATTCAGGCACGTGGTGCGCTGAAGAAAGAGCTGTTAGCGCATCTTCGGCGACCTCGGATCATGCGCCGGTCGCGTCATCACACACAAAAAACCGACAACCACGGCAGGATCAAAGATACGGTATCGATCAGCGAACGCCCTGCCATGGTCGAAGATCGAGCAGTACCTGGCCATTGGGAGGGCGACTTGTTGTTTGGGGACCGTAACAGCCAGATCGCCACTTTGGTTGAGCGCCAGACCCGTTATGTCATGTTGGTAAAAGTCGCCAGCAAAGACACCGAAACAGTCATCGACGCATTGATCGATAACGCGCGCGAATTGCCTCAGGAACTCTATCAATCGCTCACTTGGGACAGGGGTAAAGAGCTGGCTGACCATAAGCGCTTTACGCTTGCTACCGACATCGATGTCTACTTCTGTGATCCGCACAGCCCGTGGCAACGCGGCAGTAATGAAAACACGAATGGACTATTGCGCCAGTACTTCCCCAAAGGCGTCGATGTCTCGGCATACTCACAGGCTCAACTCAATGAAGTTGCCCGGAAACTGAATGAGCGGCCAAGGAAGACTTTAGAATATCAAACACCCGCTGAACGATTCAGCCAACTTGTTGCGTCGACCGGTTGAATCCAAGACCCTAAGCGGACCTTGACGGCATGACGTTGCCAGGTGCTGTTAGGGACGTGCATCAATCAGAGCATTCACACTGTTGGCCAACGCACTGATCTCGAACGGTTTCGTCATCATTTCCATGCCGGGGCTGAGCTGTCCATTATTGACGGCTTCCGTATCAGCATAGCCAGTAATAAACAAAACCTTCAGATCACTACGCGATACTCGCGCCGCATCCGCAACCTGACGTCCATTCAGCCCACCGGGAAGCCCGACATCCGTCACAAGCAGATCCACGCGCGTATCGGAATCCAGAATCTGCAGGCCAGCGGGTCCGTCCTTTGCCGTGAGTACCTGGTATCCGGCGTCGTGCAGAACCTCTTCAATGAGTTCGCGAAGCGCATGCTCATCCTCGATTACCAGTACTGTCTCCCCTTGCCCGCTTTTCAGGGTAACAGCAGGGACAGGGACGTTAGCCGGGACCACGCCATCGTAGCGCGGCAAATAGATGCACATGGTCGTGCCAACGCCAATCTTGGAGTGCACACGCACTTGGCCACCCGACTGGCTTACGAAGCCATAGACCATCGACAGGCCTAGGCCGGTACCTTCACCCAATGGCTTGGTGGTATAAAAGGGATCGAATATGCGCTCAAGTACTTCAGGCGGCATACCCATTCCTGTATCGGTGACACACAGCGAGATGTACTCGCCAGGTGGAATATTATTTTCTGCGCTGCATTCGTCGATCAAGCTATTGCAAGTCACCAGTGTCAGTTTCCCTCCCTTGGGCGACATCGCATCGCGCGCATTGATGCAAAGGTTGAGCAGTGCATTCTCAAGCTGTGATGAATCGACCTTCGTTGCCCATAAATCTGAAGCGTGGATGACTTCCAGCTCGACGATGGGACCGACTGATCGACGAATCAGATCGTCCATGCCGGCAATGAGACGATTGATGTCGGTCGGCTGGGGAGCAAGTGTCTGACGGCGCGAGAAGGCAAGCAACCGTTGCGTTAGAGACGCGGCGCGCCGTACAGAGGACTCGCCGATGTCGATATAACGCTCCAAGGCGTCATACTCACTTCGATGCAGTTTGATTTTAAGGATCTGTAAACTGCCACTGATCGACGCAAGCAGATTGTTAAAGTCGTGTGCGAGTCCTCCTGTTAGCTGCCCGACGGCCTCCATTTTCTGTGACTGACGCAATGCTTCCTCAGCGCTAGCCAGTGCCGCTGCCTGCTCCCGTTCCGCAGTGATATCACGTCCGGTGGCGTATGCCACTGTTTTAGAAGGGGCTGCTACCCATGAAATCCAGCGAATTGAGCCATCTTTATGCCGGTAGCGGTTGACAACACCCTTGATTGAGCGCTCTGCAACCAAAGTGTAAGCTTTCGTGGTCTGGCTATGATCGTCAGGGATGACGAACTCATTGACGTGGTGCCCAATGAGCTCATCTTTGTGATAGCCGAGAAGGGAGGTCCATGCAGCATTGACTTGCCTGAATACACCATCGAAGTCGATAGCAACAAGTAAATCGGGCGAAGTGTCCCACAACTGCTTAAGCTCGGTTGCACGCGCGTCAACTTGCTGCTCGAGCGAGCTTGCCAGGTCACGGAGATTTTGTTCGGCCTGACGGCGCTCAACCGCTACCCTAATTTGCTCGGCAGCGCTCAGTGCAAACTCAATCTCCTCTTGTAACCAAACTCTGGGATTACAATTATTGACATAAAGAAATGCTACCAGATGCCCGTTTTCGATCACTGGCAGATTGATGAGTGAGCGAACGGCGTAGGCGTCGAAACCGGCTACGCCGTCACTTGCAGTCCGGGGATCGATAACCGTGTTGTCAATGACAACCGCGTGGCCGGTTTTAAGATCGGAGACGGCCTGTCCGAAACTTGTCGTTCGATGCATGCCTGCGCCACTCTGGATACCCGGAGAAGTCCAGTCCCTGTCGATGCGCAATGCGGCTCCGTGATCGGTCATCGTCGCATATCCGGCTCGCGCCGCATTCAAGGTCTGTCCAACGATCTCTGCCGCAGCAAATGCCATTGAAGGCGGATCGGTGAGATCGCGCAGGCGAGCGGAGATCTCGAGCAAAGCCACCCGAAGCACATCCTTATGTTGACTTAATGAAACTTTTTTAAGCAGGATGCCTACCTTACCGGCAGCAATCCTGAAGACCTTGATGTCGTAGGCCTGATTCATTGCGCCTAGCGTCATTTTGAATGTCGCCGGCTCACCTGTTTCTTCAATATGGATGAACCGGTCCATCCAATCAGGCTGAAGGCCGGCGATGACCTCGTCAACTGTGCGTCCAGCGACTGCTTGGTGAGACAAGCCTAGGAAGCGCTGGCCCGTATCGTTGATCGACGAAATGCGCCATGTTTGGGCAGCACCTTCGGCATCTCGTGCAACTTCTACAACCATGCCGCCATCATCGATCTGTTCGAAGAATATGTGCCAAGGATTCGAACTGCCGAGGGAGATCCTGGATTCGGCTGATGGTTCTACTTCTTGCAGAGTGATGCGCGTTAGAGACATGGTAGGAGCGGGCGATATATGGTTCTTTTAATAAGGTTGTCCGGCACACTTCTGGACGCAATACCTAGAAAGAGACAATATGTAAGCGTAGTCCTACATTATCACAGAAAACTGACAAAAATGCCGATTTGTGAACAGGATGGTATCGATGGTGTCCTTGCCTTGGCAACTTATGTCAATGGCACGCAACAATCAACAAGAGAACATGGGGGAAGAAGTCAGCGCTGAGATCTTGGTCAACGACCGCTTCTGGCCGAAAGCAGCCGTTCCGGAAGTCTGGTTGGGCTGCCCACTTGCGTCCAACTTTATTGTTTTGTGTCCGACTTTATTGTTGGTCCACAGCTAGCCCTTAGCGTGCAAGCCTCAGACGCCGTCGATTTCCTTGCGCTTCTGCTTGCGCCAGCGCATCAGGCTGAACGAGAAGCTGGCGAAGTAGGCGGCCGTGATGCCGAGGCAGACCATGGTCACCGGGCTGTCGGTGAAGCGCGGGTTCGGCTGGCTGCTGCCCTGGTTCATGTAGATTTCGATGCCGAGGTAGACCACGCGCGCTACCAGCAGCATCGCCACCAGGATGCTCATGCGCTGCGGCACCGAGAAGAAGTAGCCTTCGGGCGTGGCTTCGAAGCGGGTGCGGCGCAGGCCGTAGCTGCCCAGCGCGATGCCGCCGATGGCGCCGGCGGCCAGCGCCGCCAGCTCGAGCGGACGGTCGGCCAGTTCGGAGGCAGGCACCAGCAGCATCGCGCTGAACACGAACAGGCCGGTGTAATGGCGCGACAGGATGGAACGCTGGCGTCCCATCTGGGTTTTCAGGCGCTGGTAGATGCGCCAGATCAGGAGCGGAACGAGGGCGATCAGTGCGAGGGTAGTCAGGCTCATTGCGGATTCAGGAGAGGTGCGGAGAGTGCGGCCTTGCGGCGCCAGGCCAGCAGGCCGAAGGCGTAGGTCATGTAATAGCCGGCCAGCAGGCCGAAAATGAACAGGGTCAGCGGGCTGGTCGCGAATTCGTGGTGCTGCAGCGCGCCCAAGGCATAGTATTCATAGGCGCGGTAGGCCATGCGGCCCATGAACAGCAGGGCGATCAGCATGCCGATCGGCGCGTGCGGCGTGAAATAATAGGTGTCGCCGACCTGTTCGAAGCGGGTCTTGCCGATCGCGATGCGGCCCAGCACCACGCCCAGCGGCAGGCCGGCCGCCAGCGCGATCAGCGGCAGCGCGCCGGTCAGGACGGCGCCGGCGGCGAGCGCCAGCACCAGCAGCGGGAAAAACACCAGGGTCGTGCGGTGGCGCCAGGTCTTCGACTGCTGGCGGCTCGTCAGGCGCTTGATACGGCTGTACACGCGCCACAGCACGAGCGGGGCGACCACGGCGGCAACGATGGGAGTCGGCAGCATGACGGTTCCTTTCAGTCGAATCCGCCATTGTAATGCAGGTAAGCGTCACCGAACTAAAGGCCATGGTAGTCTTTTAAGCGGTTAACAAAACCTCCATGGCGGCCCTGCATCGTCTCGCCGTACCGGCGTACTGTCTTCGACGATGCGCCTTGCCCTGGAGGTTTTGTTAACCGCTTTAGCCAAATTTTCAGGAGATGAACAGATGATTCTAGCCACTATCCAGGCGCACCGCGCACCCGATCCGCTTCCTTCCGAGGAACCGCCACTCGATCCCTTCGATGGCAGCGATCCGCACCAGCCGCCGATCCGCACGCCGCTCAACGACGAGCCGCCGATCGATCCCAATCCGAGTATCGTCCGCACGCTGCACTGATCCGCGGCCAGTCCTGCCGCGCCCGACCCTCAGCGATACGTCCTCACCGTAAAACCCTCATCGGGCGCGGGCGGCACGAACAGCGCGCTGATCGCCTCGAACTGTTCGACCGACATGGCCATCGACCCCGGCGGCTTGTCGCGGTTGCGCTGGTACAGCTGTTCGATGCAGCGCGCGTGCGGCGTGTCGACGAAGTGCATCACGTGGCCGACGCCGGCGCCGGCATCATCGAGCAGGCTGCGGAACCAGGCGCGCTGGGCCGGTACGTTGGCCGGAAAATCCAGTACCACCGACACGCCCGCGCGCAGCAGCTGCAGCACGTGCGGCGCGACGACGGCCTTCAAGCGGCGCGCGTAGGGGAGGTACTCGTCGAAGCCGCGGATCTCGGTGGGGTACAGCTGTTGCAGCCAGATGTCCTCGCATATCAGCACCGCCCCATGCTGTGCGGCCAGCTGGCGCGACAGGGTGCTTTTACCGGCGGCTATCTTGCCGCACATGAAGTGGAGGGTTGGCGTCATGCCGGCGCTCCCATGAGCGTACGCACCTTGTCCGCATCGGCCGGCGTGGCCGGATTGTAGATCACCATGCCCAGGTCGGGCCGGCCTTCCACGGCGAACGAGGAATATTCCATGGACAGCAGGCCGACCACCGGATGGCGCATCTGCTTGGTGCCTTCGCCGTAGGCACGCACATCCTGCGCCTGCCACATCGCATCGAATTCCGGACTGTGCATGCGCAGGTCGCGCACCAGCGCTTCGGCCTGCGTACGCGCCCCGGCGCCCGCGCGCGCGAGGTCGGCGCGCAAGGCCGCCACCACGAAGCGGGCCACGCTGTCCCAGTCGAGCTGCATGCTTTTGTTGTGCGGGTCGAGGAAGATGCGGCGCAGGATGTTGCGCTGCTCGTCCGGCCCGCCGTGGTAGCCGAACACGGCGGCGGCGGGGCGGTTCCAGGCGACCAGGTCCCAGGTCAGGGTCTTGACCAGCGCCGGGCTGACCGGAAACGCGTCGAGCACGCGCTGCAGGCGCGGCGACAGGCGGGCCTCCGGCTGGTAGCGCGGTTCCGGCGGGCGCCCCAGGCCGAGCAGGAACAGGTGCTCGCGTTCGGCCCCGGTCAGCATCAGCGCGCCGGCAATCCGCTCCAGCACCTCATCCGACGGGGCGCCGCCGCGTCCCTGTTCCAGCCAGGTGTACCAGGTGGCGCTGATGTTGGCGCGCTGCGCCACTTCCTCGCGCCGCAGGCCGGGCGTACGCCGCCGTGCGGCCGGATAGCCGAGCGAGGCCGCATCGATGCGCGCGCGCCGGTCCTTCAGGTAGTCGCCCAGTTCCATGCTGTTAGTCCTTATACCGGTATGTCGTCACTACTTTACCCGCATGCGCCGCGCCGGGATAGTAGGCGCATTCGCAACCGATCAGGAGAACATCATGCGTGTATTCGTTACCGGTGCCACCGGCTTCGTCGGTGCGGCCGTCGTCAGGGAACTGCTCGGCGCCGGCCATGCCGTCGTCGGCCTGGCCCGTTCGGAAGCCGGCGCGGCGGCCTTGCGCGCGGCCGGTGCCGCGGTCCACCACGGCACGCTCGAGGACCTGGACAGCCTGCGCCGCGGCGCGGCGGACAGCGACGGCGTCATCCACACCGCCTTCAACCACGACTTTTCGAAGTTCGCCGCCAACTGCGAGCTGGACCGGGTCGCGATCGCGGCGCTGGGCGAGGCGCTGCGCGGCTCGGCCCGGCCGCTGCTGGTGACCACCGGCCTGCTCGGCCTGGTGCCGGGGCGGGTGGCGCGCGAGAGCGACGCCGCGCACGTGGTGAGCGCGCAGGTCCCGCGCGCTTCCGAACAGGCGGCGCTGGCGCTGGCGGAAGGGGGCGTGCTGGCGTCGGTGGTGCGCCTGCCGCCGTCGGTGCACGGCGCGGGCGACCATGGCTTCGTGCCGCTGCTGATCGACCTGGCACGCCGCAAGGGCCGGTCGGCCTGGATCGGCGATGGCGCCAACCGCTGGCCGGCTGTGCACCGTGTCGATGCGGCGCGGGTGTACCGGCTGGCGCTGGAGCGCGGCGCGCGCGGCGAGCGGTATCACGCGGTGGCGGAACAGGGCGTGGCGTTTCGGGAGATTGCCGAGGTCATCGGGCGGCGTTTGCAGGTGCCGGTGGCGGGCGTGCCGGTGCAGGAGGCCGCAGCGCATTTTGAATGGTTCGCGATGTTTGCCGGGCTGGATGCGCCGGCGTCGAGCGCGTGGACGCGCGAGGTGCTGGGATGGGTGCCGGGGGAGGGGACGCTGCTCGCGGATGTGGACAGCGAGCGTTATTTCCCGGCTTGATCAGCACGTTGGCGCAAACACCGTCGCCCTGCGCAGGCAGGGGCCCAAGATTGTTTGCGCTGTCGAATTGGACGCGGAACTTGGACCCCTGCCTGCGCAGGGGCGACGTTGACAAGCTGAGGATCGCTAATACGTCAGCCATCCTCAGCCTCCGACCGTATCAGTCGAAGGCCCACGAATACAGCACATCCAGCGCCGTATTCGTCCCCGTCTGCAGCTGCAGCGTGATGCGCGGATTGATCTTGTAGCGCAGCCGCACCAGGCTGCTCGCGGTGCCCGCGCCCTGCTCGAAGCCGAGGTACAGGCGCGACGAGATGCGCTTGCCCACCGTGACCACGGTGTTTTCCAGGCCGGTCGCCTGGCCCTGGCCCTGGCGCACCCCGAGTTCGTCGAGGCCGAGCGAGTTGGCGATCTTGCTCTGGATGCCGCCGGTGCCGCCCTTGCCACCGAGCAGGGCGCCGGCGGCGGCGCTGAGGACGTCGGCTTCGTTGCCGGTGGTGCCTTCCATGCCGTGGCCGAGCACCAGCCAGGACAGTTTTTCGCTGTCCTGCACGTTCGGCGTCGAGACCAGCTTGGCGACCGGCGCCAGCGCCGTGCCGCGCACCTGCACGCCTGCTTCGACGTTGGTCTCGCTCAGCTGATCGCCATCGGGGCGCTTGCGCACCGCCAGGATGTCGATCGACGGGTTGTCGTAGGCGCCGTTGAAACTCACCACGCCGCGCTCGATGCTCAGGCGCTGGCCGTAGGCGGCGTAGGTACCGCTGACGGTGCGCACGCTGCCGGTGATGCGCGGCGGCTTGTCGCCCACCATGCGCACCTGCACCGCGCCGGCCAGGTAGGCGTCGGCGCCCATGCCGCGCAGGTGGAAGTCGTCGCCCAGGTCGGCCGCCAGGTCGATCGTCAGCGGCACTTCCTTCGCTTTCGGCGCGGCCTTGTCGGCGGCGGCCGTGCCGCGGCCCAGCACGATCACGTCGTCCGAGATGGTGGGGCGGTCCACCGGCGCCAGTTCGATCAGCGCGCGGTCGGCCTTGAATTTGCCTTCGACCGCGAAGCGGTTGGCGTCGCGCACCACGCTGGCCTGGCCGCTGAGGATCAGGGTGCGGTCCGGGCGCGACAGCGCCGCCAGCTTGTCGGCCACCAGGCGCAGGTTCATGGTCGCTTCACCGTTGGCAAAGCGGATGTTGCCGTCGGCGGTGGCGCGGCCGCTGGCGCCTTCCAGCGTCAGGCGCTGCAGCTGCAACTGGTCGCCGGCCAGCACCGCGCGCAGTTGTCC
The DNA here is from genome assembly GCA_022701635.1 of Burkholderiaceae bacterium. Lineage (GTDB taxonomy): Bacteria > Pseudomonadota > Gammaproteobacteria > Burkholderiales > Burkholderiaceae_D > Telluria > Telluria phyllosphaerae. Next base: position 9,107 of record JAKOOD010000192.1, read on the forward strand.
TCGCTGCAGGCGGACGCCCTGGTCCGGCCAGCGCGCCGACAGGTTGTCGCCGTTGACGGTGCCGTTCAGGGTAGGCGCGCCGACGGTACCGGCGCCGGTGACGGCCAGGTTCAGCGCGCCGTCCAGTTCCAGGCCCGGCTGCCCGATCAGCGGCGAGACCCAGGCCAGCGAACCGAGGCTGGCGTTGGCGGTGAGGCGCAGCGGGCTGTCGTTGTCGATGCGGCCGCGGATCATCTGCGCGGTGGCGTCCACGCGCGCGTTGCCGACGCGGCTGCCGTCCAGCGCCAGCTGGGCCCGCAGCGCGCCGCCGGCGACGTCGGCGCGCAGGTCGAGCTGGCGCAAGCCGAGCACCACCGGCGCGGTCTCGCCGGCGATCAGGTCGCCCTTTTCGCGGAACACGTGCAGGTTGCCGTTCAGCGCCGGCACGGCATTGGCAGCGGCAGGCATCTGCATGTCGAGCGCCCACTGCGCGCCGAGCGTCAAGTCGCCGCGCAGGTTCTGGCGCACCGCATCCGAGGCTTGCGCCAGGTAGCTGACCGGCACCCCGGTGGCGCTGCCGCGCGAGCTCCAGCGCGGGCCCACCTTGGACAGCGATTCGACCGTGATGGCGCCGGCCGGCAATTTCACCACGGCGCCGTTGAAGGCGATCTGCTCGGGCTTGGCCAGGCCGGCGATGCCGGCACCCGGGGCCGCGGCGATGCGGATCGGCGTCGGCGCCGCCAGGCTCAAGGCGTAGCGGCCGCGGTTCTGCAGGCTCTGCAGGGTGCCGGCCCAGACGCTGTTGTTGCGCTTGTCGGTGGACAGGCCGCCGCGCACCTCGACGGCGGCGTCGAAGGCGTCGCTGCGCGCCGATGCCGTGATGGTGTGGGCGCCGCGGGTGCCGGTCGATTGCAGGCGCGCCGCGGCGATGCGGGTATCGCCGCTGGCATAATCCGTGACTTGCACGTCCAGCGCCAGCGGATCGGCAGCGCCGCGGCCGGCGCCGAGGTTGGCGGTGGCACGCAGGCTGCGCAGGTTCTGGGTGCCCATCAGGCGGATGTTCTGGCCTTCCAGCGCCGCGCTCAGCGACGGCATGTCCATGGTGCCGGACAGCGCGCCCGAACCGCGCAGGCTGCCGCCGAAATCGGGACCGACTGCCGCCAGCTGCGGGGCGTCGATGCGCCAGTTGAGCGTGTCCTTGCCGGAGCCGAACGCGCCTTTCGCGGCGATCACGTTGGCGCCCAGGTGCAGGTCGACGTCGGCGTTCGACACGTGGCGTTTATCCGCCGTGAGTTTGGCGTAGCCCCACAGCGGCGAATTCGAGAGCGTCGATTCGCGCAGGATGTCGAGGTTGACCGAACCGCCCATGTTGGCGCCCGTGCGGCCATTCGCATCGAAATTGCCGCTGATGCTGCCGGCCAGCGGCGCGCCGAAGGCGGCCGGGTTCAGGCGCTGCATGCCGCCCTTGGCCTTGACCTCGACCACGCGCGCATTCTCCGGCCCGGCCAGCCAGGCTTCGCCGGTGGCGCGCAGGCTGCCGTTGTTGTTCTTGCGCTGGGCCGGGACCCAGCCCAGGCCGCGCGCGTCGACGTCGAAGGTGGTGCGCGGCGCCGCCATGGTGCCACTGACGACGCCGCTGGCCAGCAGCGCGCCGTACAGGTCGGCGCGCACGGCGTTCAGCTGCTTGCCGTCGAGGCGCCAGGACAGCGTTTCGCCCGGGCGGCCGAAGGCGCCGCGCAGGTCGACCGCGTTCTGGCCCAGCGCCAGCGTGGCGTTGACGTCGTGCACGTGCAGGCCGGCCGCTGCGCTGCTACCCGCTGAATTGCTGCCCTGTGCGCCGGTACCGGTGCCGGCATCGGCCGCCAGCTTGCCGCGTCCGCTGAGCGCCTGGTCGAACAGGCGGCTCGGGCGCAGCGCGAAGTCGGCCGCGACCTGCCACTGGGGCGCCAGCGCGCCGACGGCATTGATGTCGGCATTGATGTCGGCCTTGGGGAAGTCGCCGAAGGCGGCCGGGTCGAGGTGGCTGGCCACCGCGTTGACCTTGAACGGCTTTTTATCCAGCAGGCTGGCGTTGCCGGTCAGGGCCACGCTGCCCTTGCCGGCCGACAGGCGCGCCTGGCGCACGGTCAGCTCGTTGTTGGCCAGCGCGGCTTCGGCCACCAGGCGCAGGCCGGCGTCGCTCAGGTTGATGTTGAGCGTCTGCGTGTCCTGTTCGTTGGCGATCTTGAGGTCGCCGGCGATCGCCGTCGGCTTCATGCTCGAATAAATCTGCTTGAGGTCGATCCTGTCGGTATGCAGCGTGAACTGCGCGGTGCCGATGCCTTTTTCTTCCGGCCCGCGCTGCACGCTGCCGCTGCCCGTGAAGCGCCCGGCGCCGCCCAGGTCGAGCAGCACGTCGCCGAGCTGCATCGCCGACAAATTACCGCCCAGCTTGCCGCGCATCGCGCGCAGCGGCAGCCGCTGCTGGTCGATGGTGCCCTGCGGGCCGTCGTTGACGAGATCGACGCTGCCGCTGACGTTGCGGTTCGGGTCGAGCCGCGCCGACACGGCCAGGTTCAGGTCCGCGGTCGGCAGCGACGGGTTGAAGAAGCCCGGATCGATGTTGCGCGCGTTCAGCGTGAGGGCCTGCAGCGGGATCTCGGCGAACGGCGACAGTACCAGGTTGGCGCTGCCCTGGGCGCGCGCGGCCTGGCCGCTGGCGTCCAGTACGGTGCGCTGCAGGTCGCCGCCGGCGTGCAGCTTCAGCTGGGCGCCAATGGAGCCCTGCTGCGACTTGTCCTGGCTTAGGGTGGCGTCGGCCGCCAGCTTGTACGGCTTGGCGTTGTTGATGGTGCCGTTGGCCGCTACCTGGCCCCAGGGTGTGCTGGCGGACGCGTAATCGAGCTTCCACTGCTGCTTGTCGCCGTGCAGGCCGGCGCGGATGTTCTCGATCGGCGTCTCGACGCCCTTGTTGACCATCACCAGTCTGGCCAGGCGCGCGTCTTCGACCGCGATCTTGAAAGGCGGCGCCAGGCGCGCGGGCATGGTGGCCGGCTCGTCGGTTTCCTTGAGCGTCTCCATGCGCAGCGACTGCGCGTACAGCTTGTTGATCTCGACGCCGCGCGACAGGTATTGCCAGGGCTTCCAGTCGATGTCGATGTTGTCGGCGGTGATCACCGAGGTCTCGGTGCGGAACACGACGTGCTGGACGTGCATGTGGCCATACAGCGAGCCGCTCACGCCGCTCAGCGTGAGCTTGCCGCCGCTGGCGTTGGCGACGCGCTGGGCGATCATCTGCAGCGTGGTCTCGCGGCCCAGGTACCAGACGGCGCCGCCGAGCACGACGCCGGTGACGACCACGCCGATCGCGACCCGGCGCGGCCAGCGGCGCGGATGCGTCGCGGCGGCGGGCGTGTCGGGATCGGGGGTTTGGTTTTCGGCGTTCATCAGAAAGTAAATCCAAGTGAGAAGTGCAGGCGGACTTTTTTCACCGCCTGGCCACGGGCGACGTCGACCGCCAGCGGGCCGACCGGGCTGCGCCAGCGCGCGCCGATGCCGTAGCCGACCTTCGGTTTCAGGTCGCTGAAGTTGTCGGCCGCGTTACCCGCGTCGTAGAAGATGGCGGCGCCGTAGGGCGGCTTGAACCACCAGTCGTATTCGGCGCTGGCGGTGAACAGGTAGCGGCCGCCGGTGATGGCGCTGCCGACCGGGACGCCCAGTTCCTGGTAGGCGTAGCCGCGCACCGATTGGTCGCCGCCGGCGCGGAACAGGAAGGTGGACGGCACGCCGCTCTTGTCGGCGGAACCGACCGCGCCGAATTCGCCGCGCACGATCAGGGTGCCCGACGGCCCCACCGGCTTGTAGGCGACGCCGTGCAGGTACAGGCGCACGAATTTTTCGTCGGTCAGGACCGGCAGCAGGGCGCCGCCGATCTGGGCGTTGGCGACGTAGCCGCGGGTCGGCAGCACCAGGCTGTCCAGAGCGCGCTTGGTGATCGAGAAGGTCAGCGGCACGCTCTTCACGCGCGAGGTCGGCTCGCTATCGCCTTCGATGGTGACCTGTTCGGTCAGCGCCGCCAGCGTCAGGGTGCGCTCGAGCAGCGGCGAGCCCCAGGAACGCTTGGCCGTGATGTCGGTGGTGCGGGTGATCTGGCCTTCCAGGTCTTCGCGCTTGTAGCCGCCGCCCAGGCTGTTGCTGTAGCCGTTGGAGGTGGTCGGCCAGTAGAAATCGGTGCGCGCGCTCTGGCGTTTCTGTTCGTACAGGACGCTCGACTTCATGCGCTTGCCGAACACGAACAGGTCGTCGTAGTTGGCCTGCAGGCGGGCGCCGGTGTTGGTCGAAAAACCGACGCCGAGCGACAGGTTCTTGCGCTTGTTTTCGCTCACGCGCACCAGCACCGGCAGCGTGGTCGGGCCGGTCGCGGCGGACTGCTGCGGTCCCTGGCCCTGGTTCAGGTCGCCGATCTGCTCGCTCAGCACCGACGACATGTCGGCGCTGACTTCCACCGTGCTGAAGTAGCCGGTGTCCTGCAGCCGGCCCTGCAGCGCCTGCAGCGTCGCTTCGCTGTATTCGTCGCCCGGGTGGATCTGGTTCAGGTTCTCGATGATGCTGGCCGGGTAGCGTTTCAGGCCTTCGATTTTCAGTTCGCCCAGGCGCACCTCGGGGCCGCTGTCGAGCACCACCTTGAGCACGGCGCTATGCTTGTCCGGGTCGACGGTGGCGCTGGAATCGAGCAGCTGGGCGCGCGGGAAGCGCGTCTGCGTCACCCGGCGCAGCAGGCCGCGCTTGGCGCCTTCCCAGTCGGCGGTGCGGAAGCGCTCGCCCACCGGCAGCGTCCAGGTGGTGCGCAGCGCGGCCGCATCCAGCGGCGCGGTCGTGGGCGAAGCGTTGCCCTTGTCGGCGGCCGCGAAGCCGCGCAGTTCGATGTCGACGTCGGTCACGTTGACCGGCTGGCCCGGCTCGACGATCACGCGCGCGACCGGCTTCGACCCCGAGGTGTCGAGGCCGGCGGAGACTTGCGGGGTGTAGTAGCCTTCGGTGGCGATCAGGGTCTTCACCTGTTCCGGCGCCACCCGGACCAGGCGCTGCAGCTGTTCGAGGTCCATGCGCGCATTGCCGCGCCAGCGCATCAGGTCGAGATTGTTTTCCAGCAGTTCGCGCAGGTTGCGCGGGGCGTCGATCCGCACGGTGTAGTCGAGGCCGGTTTTCGCCTCGGCCTGGGCCGGATCGCGCGCCGGGTCCTGGGACTTGTCCTGGGCCAGTGCCCCGGCGGCAAAGCACAGTGCGTTCACGCCCAGCACGATTTGTGCCAAAATTCGTGGTCGCGCCGGCGCCATCGCAGCCAATCGTTTGGGTCGTGCGGAAAACATGTCACTCCAGTCGTCAATATGCCACGCACATCTTAACGGAATGTCAAAATTAACGGCGGACGTTTAGTTTCGTAAGGTAATTTCAGGAATATCAATATGCTTCAAACAGACACCGCTCTCGTATTGTTCAGTGGCGGACAAGATTCCACCACCTGCCTGGCCTGGGCGCTGCAGCGCTACGCCCGCGTCGAGACCATCGGCTTCGATTATGGCCAGCGCCATGCGATCGAACTTGCCGTGCGCCCGACCGTCCTGGCCAAGATGCGCGCGCTGTCGCCCGAATGGGATGCGCGCCTGGGCGAGGACCACATGATCGACCTGTCGCTGATCGGCAAGATCTCGGATACCGCGCTGACCAGCGACGTCGAGATCAAGATGCAGGAAAACGGCTTGCCGAACACCTTCGTCCCGGGCCGCAACCTGATGTTCATGACGGTGGCCGCCACCGTCGCCTACCGCCGCGGCCTGACCGTGCTGGTGGGCGGCATGTGCGAGACCGATTTCTCCGGCTATCCGGACTGCCGCGACGACACCATGAAGGCCCTGCAGGTCGCGCTCAACCTGGGCATGGCCACGCGCCTGAAGGTCGAGACCCCGCTGATGTGGATCGACAAGAAGCAGACCTGGGAACTGGCGGAGCAGTGCGGCGGCCGGGCGCTGGTCGACCTGATCCGCTTCGACACCCACACCTGCTACCTGGGCGAGCGCGGCGCCGCCCACGACTGGGGTTACGGCTGCGGCGTGTGCCCGGCCTGCGCGCTGCGCGCGCGCGGCTACGCCCAGTACGCCCAGGAACACGCGCAGGAAGACAAGAAAGCCTGACCATCCAGGCTGCGCGCCATGCGCCTCACCGGCCTGCGGCCGCGGCACCGGTACCTCGTGCGGCCCGCCGATGTGTTCGCGATGCGCCTGGTCGAAGGCCTGTGGAAGGGTCAGGCAATCCGCGGCTGGCGGCGCGCGCGCCGTGCCAGGTACCAGATGAGTGCCAGCGGCAGCAGCGGCAGCAGGAAGGGGGCGGCCACCAGCGCCACCACCAGCGCGCCGAAGGCCAGGCTGCCGGCGCACACGATGCCGACGCCGGCGAACACGATGGCCAGCAGGCCGCCCACCAGCAGCAGGATGAAGCCGGCCAGCACGATGCCGCCGCCGGCGAACACGAGTCCGATCAGCGCTTCCAGCGGACCGTCGGCCGGATCGCCGTTCACCATGAACAGGGTGCCGCCATGGCCGTCGAAGGCGCTCCAGCACAGCAGGGCAAACAGGAACAGCAGGATGATGGCGGTACGGTCTTTCATGGTGGCTCCTCTCGGATGGTTCGTGGACATGGCACCAATCTACCGCTAGCGGCCACCGTGCCTCCAGCCCGGTGCGACGGGCTGCAGCTTGGCGGGGCCGAAGCGGCGGCAGACAGGATGAACGGGGGGCGAATGGGGGGCGCCATCGAGCCCTGCCTTGCGCCAAATCAAGCCTTGCAATGCGGGGCTCGGCGTCTATACTGACAGCCTGCTCTGTCGCAGGAGGATCTTATGCACATCGTTCAACGCCTTGTCCGCGGGATGGCATGGGCCGATGCGGCC
>JAKOOD010000196.1 GCA_022701635.1 Burkholderiaceae bacterium
CCCGACCACCGTGCGCCAGCCCGCTGCGCGCGCCGACAAACACTGAGGAGCAGGCCATGCGAGCACTTTATTGGAACGGCGTGAACGACCTGCGGGTCGGCACCGTGAAGGACCCCGAAATCCTGAACCCGCGCGATGCCATCCTGCGCGTCAGCCTGTCGACCACCTGCGGTTCCGACCTGCACTTCATCGACGGCTACATCCCGACCATGAAAGCCGGCGACGTGATCGGCCACGAGTTCATGGGCGTGATCGAAGAAGTCGGCAGCGAAGTGAAGCGCGTGAAGAAGGGCGACCGCGTGGTCGTGCCCTCCTTCATCGTGTGCGGCCAATGCTGGTACTGCCAGCAACACCTTTACTCGCTGTGCGACAACACGCATCCGAAGCCCGAGCTGCAGGAACCGCTGCTCGGCGGCCAGACCACGGCCGGCATCTACGGCTACACCCACGCCTTCGGCGGCTATGCCGGTGCGCACGCGCAATACGTGCGCGTGCCGTTCGCCGACAACGACTGCTTCAAGGTGCCCGACGGCGTGGCCGACGAGACCGCGCTGTTCCTGTCGGACGCGGCGCCGACCGGCTACATGGGCGCCGACTTCTGCGACATCAAGCCGGGCGACACGGTCGCGGTCTGGGGCTGCGGCGGCGTCGGCCTGATGGCGCAGCAGAGCGCGCGCCTGATGGGCGCCGAGCGCGTGATCGGGATCGACCGCTTTCCCGAGCGCCTGCAGATGGCGCGCGAGCATGCCGGTTCCGAAACCATCGACTACACCCAGGTCGACAGCGTGCTGGACGTGCTCAAGGAAATGACCGGCGGACGCGGCCCCGATGCCTGCATCGACGCGGTCGGGATGGAGGCGCATGGCACCGGTCCGCAATACGCCTACGACCTCGTGAAGCAGGCCTTGCGCCTGGAGACCGACCGCGGCCAGGCGCTGCGCGAAGCGATCATGGCCTGCCGCAAGGGCGGCACGCTGTCGGTGCTCGGCGTCTACGGGGTGCTCGACAAGTTCCCGATGGGCGCCCTCATGAACAAGGGCATGACGCTGCGCACCGCCCAGCAGCATGGGCAAGCCTACATGGACCGGCTGCTGGCGCATGCCCAGAAGGGCGAGCTGAACCCGGCCTACCTTGCCACGCACCGCTTTTCGCTCGAGGACGGGCCGCGCGGCTACGACATGTTCAAGCACAAGAAGGACGGCTGCGTACGCGCGGTATTCGCGCCCTAGCAACCGCGGATCGGCGCGCACGTGCAGGGTGGCGGACTCGTGGACTGGCGGTCTACAATGCAGGCATTCCGTCAATACGTGATCCGCCATGCTTCCAGCCCTGCTCCCCGATGATCCGCCGCACAGCGGCGCGGCCACAGGCCAGTTTGGTTGCTGGGAGATGGACTTGTCCGACATGACGCTCGTCCTGTCGGAAACGTCACGCGCCATCTGCGGCCTCGAACCGGCCACCTGCAGCCTGGACGACGTCCTGCAGCACGTGCATCCGGACGAGCTGCAGCACGTGAGCGACACGGTGCACGCGGCGCTGCACGCCGGCGCGCGGCTCGACCTCGGGTACCGGATCGTGCGGCCGCCGGGCGAGACGCGGCACGTGCGCGTGCGCGCCGAACTGCTGCGCGTGGGCGGCCGCGCGCGCTACCTGGGCACGGTCGAGGACGTGACCGAGCAGGTGCGGCGCCAGTCCGAGGCCGAGCGCAACGCGTGGCTGCTGCAGATGGCGAGCGGTGTCGCGCACATGGGCGGCTGGACCTGCGACACGGCGCTGGACCGCGTGATCTGGTCGGACGAAGTGTGCCGCATCCACGAGATGCCGCTCGGGACCGCGCCCACGATCGAGGAGGCGATCGGGTATTTTGTGCCGGAAGCGCGCGCCAGGCTGGGCGGCCTGGTCGAAGCCTGCCTGCGCGACGGTACGCCCTACGACGAAGAACTGAAGCTGGTCACCGCGCGCGGCCGCAGCGTCTGGGTGCGCTCGATCTGCGAACCGGTGCGCAGCGCGGACGGGACGATCACCGGGCTGCAGGGCGCATTACAGGACGTCAGCGACAAGCGCAAGGCCGAACAGCAGGCGGCCAACATGGCCGAGCGGCTGTCGGCCACGCTCGAATCGATCACCGACGCCTTTTATACCCTGGACCGCGAATGGCGCTTCACCTACCTGAACTCGGAAGCCGAGCGCCTGTTCAAGCGCTCGCGCGCCCAGCTGCTCGGCAAGGTACTGTGGGACGAGTTCAGCGCCCTCCAGGGCAAGATCGGCGAGCGCGAATTCCATCGCGCGGTGCGCGAAAACCGCACCGTCGTGTTCGAGGAATACTATGCGCCCTACCAGGTCTGGTCCGAGTTGCGCGCCTATCCGTCCGATGAAGGCCTGACCGTCTACTTCCGCGACATCACCGAGGCGCGCAAGACCGAGGAATCGCTGCGTCTCAGCGAAGAACGCTTCCGCACCATCGCCCGCGCCACCACCGACGTGGTATGGGACTGGAACCTGGAAGAGGACACCCTGTGGGCCAGCGACAGCATGGAATCCGTGTTCGGCTACACGCCGGCCGATTTTTCCGGGCCGATCCGGGGCTGGTCGGACCATATCCATCCGGAAGAACGGGAACGCGTCATCAGTAACATCCAGGCCGCCGTCGCCGGCGGCGACGACCACTGGATGGACGAATACCGCTTCCTGCGCAAGAACGGCTCGACCGCCTTCGTGCTGGACCGCGGCTACATCACCCGCGACGCCGGCGGGCGCGCCACGCGCATGATCGGCGCCATGGTCGACCTGACCGAACGCCGCCGGGCCGAACACCGGATCGAATACCTGGCCTACTACGACGTGCTGACCGAACTGCCGAACCGCCAGCTGCTGATGGAGCGGCTGCAGCGGGCGCTCGACGCCAGTGCGCGCGGCCGCTCCGCCAGCGCGCTGTTTTTCATCGACCTGGACAATTTCAAGTCGCTCAACGACACCCACGGCCACGCGCTGGGCGACCAGTTGCTCAGGCAGGCAGCCAAGCGCCTGCGCAGCTGCCTCAGCCGCCATGACACCGTGGCGCGCTTCGGCGGCGACGAGTTCGTGGTGCTGCTCGAAGGTTTGAGCATGGACATCAAGCAGGCCTGCCCCCAGGCGCGGCGGGTGGGCGAGCGCATGCTGGTGACGCTGCGCCAGCCTTACGACCTCGGCCAGTACACGCACCACAGCACGGCCAGCATCGGGGTCGTGCTGTTCAAGGATGCCGCGGACGACAGTGGCGAGTTGCTCAAGCGCGCCGACATGGCGATGTACCAGGCCAAGAATGCGGGCCGCGGCACGCTCAGCTTCTTCAACCCGGACATGGAGGCTGCGCTGGCGGCGCGCCTGGCGCTCGAGAACGACCTGCGCCAGGCCCTGCGCCACTGCGACCACGCATTCGAGCTGCACTACCAGCCGCAGATCGACCGCGACGGCAAGCTCACCGGCGTCGAAGCGCTGGTGCGCTGGCGCCATCCTGTGCGCGGGATGATTTCACCGGTCGAGTTCATTCCGCTGGCCGAGGAAACCGGACTGGTGGTGGCACTCGGGCAGTGGGTGCTGAAGAAGGCCTGCGACCAGCTGCTCGCCTGGGCCGCCAACCCGGCGACCGCACAGATCGAGATCGCGGTCAACGTCAGCGCGCGACAGTTCCACCACCCGCAGTTCGTCGCCCAGGTACTGGAACTGGTCACGGCACCCGGCATCGATGCGCGCCGGCTGAAGCTCGAACTGACCGAGACCTCGCTGCTGGAAAACGTCGACGATACGATCGCCAAGATGCATGCGCTCAAGCTGCACGGGGTGAGCTTCGCGCTGGACGACTTCGGCACCGGCTACTCCTCGCTGGCCTACCTCAAGCAGCTCCCGCTCGACATGCTCAAGATCGACCGCTCGTTCGTGCTCGATCTCCTGACCAACCAGAACGACGCGGTGATCGCGCGCACGATCATCGCGCTGGGCCGCAGCCTGGGCTTGCGGGTACTGGCCGAAGGCGTCGAACTGGCAGCCCAGCGCGACTTCTTGTTCGAGCATGGCTGCGACGCCTACCAGGGCTTCCTGTACGCCCCGGCCCTGCCGGCCAGCACGGTGACCTCGGTCGCCTGCAAGGCATGACCGTCTTTTCTTTCATGCTTTCCTAGCCTCTTTTTTCCTGCTTTCCGACGCAAACGTGGAACTTTAGCTCGCCACTCCCCCTCGTAGGATGATTGGATGTTTCAAACACACGGGGAGCTGAGCATGGAAGCATTACAGGTGGGCACGCCGGCCCGGGAGTTCGAACTGCATGCGACGCCCGACCAGCGCGTAAGACTCTCGGATTTTCGCGGCCAGCGCGTGATTCTGGCGTTCTACCCGGCCGACTGGAGTCCGGTCTGCGGCGACCAGCTGGCTCTCTACAACGAGCTGCGCGACGAATTCGCCAAACACAAAGCCATTTGCATCGGCATTTCAGTGGACGGTGCCTGGTGCCATGCTGCCTTTCGCGAGCAGCGCGGCTACAAACTTGCGCTGCTGTCCGACTTCGAGCCCAAGGGTGCCGTTGCGCGCGACTACAACGTGTACCGGGCCAAGGAAGGCGTGAGCGAACGGGCCTTGTTCGTCATCGATGAGGAAGGCGTGGTTCGCTGGACCTATGTTTCGCCGATCGGCATCAATCCGGGTGCCGACGGTATTCTCGACGCACTGGAACAAATGGATGGGAGGACATCATGAGTTTAGCAAAGCCGGTCGATCAAACCGACCACGTGCTGGGACCGGAAGATGCGCCGGTAACGCTGGTCGAGTATGGCGATTTCGAATGCCCGCACTGCAGGGCGGCGCATTTTTATCTGAAGAACGTGCTGGCGACGATGGGGGACGATGTGCGTTTCGCCTTCCGCCACATGCCGCTGGCCCAGATCCACCCGTTGGCGCAACCGGCCGCCGAAGCGGCCGAGGCGGCTGGCGCGCAAGGCCAGTTCTGGCCCATGCACGACGCGATCTACGAGAACCAGGACCGGCTCGGCCCGGCACTGCTGACGCGGCTGGGGCAGCGCCTCGGGCTCGACATGCAGCGCTTCGCCGACGACGTGAATTCCCACCGCTTCCTGCCGAAGGTGAAAGAGGACTTCATGAGCGCCGTGCGCAGCGGCGCAGCGGGCACCCCAAGCTTTTTCATCAATGGCGAGCCGTATGAAGGCAGCTACGACGACGAGGCGCTGATCGAGGCACTGCGCTTCGCCGCGCAGGCGCGTGCCGCGCACGCGCCGAAGGGACACCACGCCCAACGGCCGCGGGCGCACTGACCGCGGCGCACGCAGAACGCTGGTCCATGACGGGGATCGGCGTCCTGCCCCTGCAATTGGCGGCGGTCCGGTGCATGACCATCCAGCCTAGGTACGCGTGGAATGTTCGGAAACCGATTTTTTGTCAAAGTCATGAGGGTTTGAGAAAGATCAAAGCTCGAGTGACTTTGAACTGTGTACGCCGTCATCGCTCCTATAGTGGACGGCATTCGTTAGCTGGGAAGGAGGCATTATGAAACGCACGATTGCAGTCTTGGCGATGTCGGCTGTACCGCTCTGGGGCAACGTCGCATCGGCACAGGCACCGGCGAATGCAAACGCGCAGGCCCCCGCCGCGCCGGTCGCCGGCAGGGCGCCCCTCGGCGTCACCGTGGTCGAGACGGAAGCGATTGTCCTTGGCTGGAGCGCCAAGAAAGACCTGATGGGCAAGACGGTGGTCAACGACAAGAACGACAAGATCGGCAAGATCGACGACCTGATCATTTCTCCAAGCAAGGCCAACAGCGCGCCCGCGGCCCCGTTTGCGATCATCGGCGTGGGCGGGTTCCTGGACATCGGCAAACGGGACGTTGCCATCCCGATGGACCAGTTGAAGATCAATAATAAGCAGCTGACCTTGCCTGGTGCGACGAAGGATGCACTGAAGGCCTTGCCACCGTTTGTGTACCAGAACAAGTAGGGCTACGCCACGGGGGCTGCGAACCTGGCCGGCACCGGACGCCGATGCGCTTTACTCAGGCATGGGTGTTCACCACCAGCCGGCCACGTACCTTCCCGGCCAGTAGCTCAGGCGCGAGGGAGATGGCTTCCGCCAATCCGATTTCGCGCGTAATGGTCGCCAATTTACTGGGGTCCAGTTCGCTCGCCAGCCGCTCCCACGCCGCCACCCGTTTCGGCAGCGGCGCCATCACGCTGTCGATGCCGATCAGCCTGACGCCGCGCAGGATGAACGGCGCAACCGAGGCCGGAAAATCCATGCCCTGGGCCAGTCCGCAGGCCGTGACGGTGCCGCCGTAACGGGTCTGTGCGACCGCATTGGCCAGCGTCTGCGAACCGACCGAATCGACGACGCCGGCCCAGCGTTCCTTCTGCAGCGGCTTGCCGGGCGCGGACAGCGCGGCGCGATCGATGACCTCGGCCGCGCCGAGGGAGGTGAGGTAATCGGCCTCGGCCAGCTTGCCGGTGGACGCGACCACCCGGTAGCCCCAGCCCGCAAGGATCGCAATCGCAATGCTGCCGACACCGCCCGATGCACCGGTCACCAGGATGTCGCCGCTGCGCTGGTCGACGCCTTGCTCTTGCAGCGCCATTGCGCACAGCATCGCGGTGTAGCCCGCGGTCCCGATGGCCATCGCGGTCCTGGCCGACATGCCCGGCGGCCGCGGGATCAGCCACCCGCCTTTCAGTCTGGCACGCTGCGCCAGGCAGCCCCAGTGCGTTTCGCCGACACCCCAGCCGTTCAGGATGAAGGCGTCGCCCGCCTTCCAGTCCGGATGCGCGGATGCAATCACCTCCCCCGCCCCATCGATGCCGGGCACCATCGGCCAGCTGCGTACCACCGGCGCCTTGCCGGTGATGGCCAGGCCGTCCTTGTAGTTCACGGTCGAAAAGTCGACGCGCACCGTCACATCGCCGTCAAGCGGTAACTGCGCGTCGTCGATCTCGGTAAGCTGGGCCGTCGTCGCGCCCTCATCGTTCTTGTCGAGCAGGATTGCTGTGAACATGCTGGGTCTCCAAAAATGCGTGCGCCAAAGGCGAGGCTGACGCGTAGGGATCGACAAGATACTACACTCCTGCCACCACGACATTCGTGCCGCAATCCGTATCGGGCGCGCTTGCACTGCCTGCCAAACGACGCTATCGTAAGACCGATCTACCGCAGGGGGAGACCATGGCGGACATGCTGACAGCGAACCGGACGGCCAGGCCAAGCGATTCAAAAGGTTTCCAGCGGATGTTTGCGCCGGGTCGGCTGACGCTCGGCGTGTTCTTCCCGATCGAGGCTTTCGCCGGCGACCAGCCGACGATGCACGGCCAGGAAGGCCTGGCCCGCCGCGCCGAGGAACTGGGTTACGCCGCGCTGTGGTGCCGCGACGTTCCGCTGCGCGACCCCGGCTTCGGCGACGTGGGCCAGGTCTACGATCCGTGGGTCTATCTTGGCTGGATCGCGGCGCACACCAGCGAGATCGCACTGGCGACCGGCGCGCTGGTCCTCACCCTGCGCCACCCCTTGCATAGCGCCAAGGCCGTGGCATCGGTCGACCGGCTCTCGGGCAACCGCCTGGTACTCGGCATTGCCTCGGGCGACCGGCCGGTCGAATTCCCCGCCTTCGGCGTCGACTTCGAACAGCGTTCCACCCTGTTCCGCGACAACCTGCGCGTGGTGCGCGCCGTCCTCGGCGCAGAGTTCCCCTCACTCCAGACATCCTACGGCACGCTGGCAGGGACCGCGGACCTCGTGCCCAAGCCGGCCACGCCGGTGCCGATGCTGGTCACCGGCCACAGCGGGCAGACGCTGGAATGGATCGCGAAAAACGCGGATGGATGGATTACCTACCCGCGCGGACTCCAGCGCCAGGCCGAGGTCGCGGCGCACTGGCGCGCCGCGGTGGAAGCGGCGGCGCCCGGCGTCTTCAAGCCGTTCGTGCAATCGTTCTATGTCGACCTGAGCGACGATCCCGACGCCGCGCCGACGCCGATCCACTTGGGCTTGCGCGGTGGCCGGCATTTCATCCTGCGTTTTCTCGAGGCGGTACGCTCGATCGGGGTCAATCACGTCATCCTCAACTTCAAGTACGGCGCGCGCAACGCGGGCGATGTGCTCGAAGAAATCGGCAAGGAGATCCTGCCGCAGCTTGCGGCATCCCAGCCCTGAGCCACATTGGCAGAAAGAGGCAACTATTATGGCGACGACAAAACTTGATAAAGCGGCATGGCAGCAAACCTTTGACCAGTTCTCGAAATCACTGCTGGTCGGCAAGGAGGTCGAAATCGAGGTGACAGGCTTGCCTATCGGCGACCAGATCGAGCAGAAGTGGATTCAATTGCTGGGCATGAGCTACGATCCCAAGAGCGATCTCATCCAGATTCTCGTCGAAGGCCTCGATCACCTGATCCACAAGCCGCGCGAAGTCTGGATCGACCAGGGCCCGATCGGCCTGGCCAGCATGGAAGTGATCGGCGACGACGACCTGCGCCAGATCATCCGGCTGCGCGAGCCGCTGATGCTGCCCTACTCCGGCACGGCGTAAAGGCGGGCGGCAGAGGATGGGCAAGGCCGGCGGCGGACGCGCGCGGCTCAGAACTGCTCCGCCGCCACCGGCTGCCCGAACAGGAACCCCTGGAACGCACGGCAGCCGTGCTGGGCCAGGAAGTTGCGCTGGCCCGTCGTTTCGACGCCTTCCGCGATCACGTCCAGTCCCAGGCTGTGGCCCAGTCCGAGGATCGTGCGCGCGATCGCGGCATCGTTCGGGTCGGTGAGCACGTCGCGCACGAACGACTGATCGATCTTCAGCTGGTCGAGCGGCAGGCGCTTCAGGTAGGCGAGCGACGAATACCCTGTACCGAAGTCGTCGAGCGCGAACCCGATCCCGTTCTCCTTGAGCGCGTGCATGGTGTCGATCGTATTCTCGATATTTGCCAGCAGCAGGCTCTCGGTCAGCTCGAGCTTGATCCGCCGCGGGTCCGCGCCGGTACGCTCGATGACCTGCAATACCTGGTCCACGAAGCCCGGCTGGCGGAACTGGCGCGCGCTCACGTTGACCGCCATCGTCAGGTGCGCGGTGTGCGGCCGGCTGCTCCAGCACACGAGCTGGCGGCATGCGGCTTCCAGGACCCACTCGCCCAGCGGCAGGATCAGCCCGGTCTCTTCGGCAAGCGGAATGAACACCGATGGCGACACCTGCTGGCGGCCCGGGCGCAGCCAGCGCAGCAGCGCCTCGACGCCCACGAGGTCGCCGTTGCTGTCGGTCTGGCGCTGGTAATGCAGGGTGAAGCCGTGGGTTTGCAGGCTGTGGCGCAGGTCGGCCTCCAGCTCGACGCGCGCATTGATCACCGTCTGCATGTGCAGGTCGAAGAACCGGATCGTGTTGCGGCCGGCCGCCTTGGCCTGGTACATCGCGAGGTCCGCACGCTTGAGCAGTTCGTCGATGTCCTTCATGTCCTTGTCGAACAGGGCCACGCC
>JAKOOD010000208.1 GCA_022701635.1 Burkholderiaceae bacterium
GCCTCGAGCAACTCCTGTTTTTTCTGCCGTACGCTCATGAATTCCTCCGTAGTGGATGACATTCAAGACTGATCGACTGTTTTGGAGAGGTGCCCGACCGGATGTTGTTGGCGCCTTGTGCCGGCCCTGCGTCGCCTGCGTCCAGCAGGGTGACGTTGAGCCCGCGCAACGCGGGGTGGGTTTTGTTGGAATGCTACTACGACTTTGACAAGATTGACGCACTGTTCATGAAAAACACGCCAGAACGTCGCTCTTTCTGTCAGGAATTCCCGGCAAATTCGCTCATCTGTTTCAGCTAGGAATTAAACCGGTGCGCGTCAGTACCAGTGTGCGGTCGGCCATGGCCGCTGCCGCATGCGAATGGGTCACCATGATGGCGCCGGCGCCACTGTCCTTGATCTCGGCACGCAGCAGGTGCAGGATGCCGTCCGCGGTATCGGGGTCGAGATTGCCGGTCGGTTCATCGGCCAGCAGCAGGGCGGGACGGTGCACCAGGGCGCGCGCGATCGCCACCCGCTGCAGCTCGCCGCCGGACAGCTGGCGCGGGAAATCGGCACCGCGTCCGCCCAGGCCGACCGCATCCAGCATGCGCGCCGCGCGCGCCGGGTCCGGTGCGCCGTTCAGGAGCAGCGGCAAGGCCACGTTCTGCGCCAGGCTCAGGTGAGGCAGCACGTGGAAGGCCTGGAAGATGAAGCCCATGCGGGTGCGCCGCAGCCGGGTGGCGGCATCGTCGTCGAGCGCCGACATCGGCATGCCGTCGACCAGGACCTGGCCGCTGTCCGGTACGTCCAGGCCGGCGATCAGGTTCAGCAGGGTGGATTTGCCGACCCCGGATTCGCCCATGATGGCGACGAATTCGCCGGCCTGGAAGCGGTGTGAGAGCCGGGCCAGCACGGTGCGGCCGCCGTAGGATTTGCCGAGGTCGACGAGTTCGAGCATGGATGACCGATTGAAAAGACAGCCGCTACTCTAGCACGGCGGCGCGCGCCGGCTGCCCTCATGTGCCGCGGCGGCGCCAGGCGGCTGGGGTGAGCACGGTTGGGCCGGCGGACGAGCCGTTCGGCACAAATCGCGTATTATGGCTCAAACAACAACACTTCAATCCTTGCCGCATGGTGCGGCAGGTCCACCTGGGAGCCTCGATGCCGAGCCCGAATTTGGAATCACCTTTGGATTACCTGTCACCGGATGCGCACCTTGCCGGTGCCGCCGCGCAGGAGCATGCCGAGCTCGACGCCGGCCTGCGCGCACGCCATGCCTGCATTTCGCCCAAGTTCCTGTACGACCCGCTCGGCTCGCGCCTGTTCGAAGCGATCTGCGAGCTGCCCGAGTATTACCCGACACGCACCGAGGCCGCCATCTTCGCCCGCCACGGCGCCGAGATCGCATCGACCATCGGCACCGGCGCCACCCTGATCGACCTGGGCGCCGGCAACTGCGCCAAGGCGGCCAGCCTGTTTCCGCTGTTGCGGCCGGCCCAATACGTGCCGGTCGACATCTCGGCCGATTTCCTGCAGGACGCGGTGGCACGCCTGCGCCTGCGTTTCAGCAATATCGAGATGAACGCGGTCGGCATGGATTTTTCCACCAGTAACTGGCAACTGCCCGAGTTCGTGCGCAGCGGCCGCCGCCTGTTCTTCTATCCCGGCTCGTCGATCGGCAATTTTGCCCCTGACGAGGCGCGCGCCTTCCTGCGCCGCGTGCACGCCCAGTGCGGCGAGGATGGCGGCATCCTGATCGGCATCGACCTGGCCAAGCCGGCCGAGGTGCTGGATCCGGCCTACGACGATGCGCTCGGCGTCACCGCCGCCTTCAACCTGAACGTGTTGCGCCACGTCAATCGCCTGCTGGACGCTGATTTCGACATCCGCGCCTGGCGCCACCGCGGCTTCTACAACGAAGCCGCGGGCCGGGTCGAGATGCACCTGGAAGCGACACGCACGCAGCAGGTCAGCTGGCGTGGCGGCAGCCGCCACTTCGAAGCGGGCGAGTGGATCCACACCGAAAACAGTTATAAATACCGCCGCGGCGACGCCATCGGGCTGCTCGAAGAAGCGGGTTTCGCCACCAGCGCCATCTGGACCGACCCGCAGGGCTGGTTCGCCGTGATCCACGCGCGCGCGCGGCCGGCACACTGAGGAGTCCGTCATGGGAACCCCGTACGAACGCGCCGCCGCCGGCGTCGAATGCGCTGCCGAGTTCGGGCAGGTGCGCCAGCGTTCGGTGCACCTGGCCGAGCCGCTGTCGCCCGAGGACTGTTGTGCCCAGTCGATGCCGGACGCCAGCCCGGTCAAATGGCACCTGGCGCACACCACCTGGTTTTTCGAAACCTTCATCCTGGAGCCGCGCGAGGCGGATTTCCGGCCTTTCCACCCGGCTTTCCGGGTCCTGTTCAACTCTTACTACAACGGCGTGGGCGACAAGCATCCGCGTCCGCAGCGCGGCTTGCTGACGCGCCCCGCGCTGGCCGACGTGCTGGCCTACCGCGCCGACGTCGACCGCCGCATGGCGCGCCTGCTGGCGCAGCATCCGGCCGACCCCGAGCTGGCGGCGCTGGTGGAACTCGGCCTGCAACACGAGCAGCAGCACCAGGAACTGCTCCTCACCGACGTCAAGCACCTGCTGGCGCAGAGCCCGTTGTTCCCGGCCTACCTCGACGCGCCGCTGGCGGCATCCGCCCCGGTGGCGGCGCCGGCCTGGGTCGACTTCGACGGTGGCCTGGCCGAGATCGGCCACCGTGGCCCCGGCTTCGCCTTCGACAACGAATTGCCGCGCCACCGCCAGTACGTGGCGCCGTTCGCGCTGGCCTCGCGCCTCGTGACCAATGGCGACTACCTGGAATTCGTCGAGGCCGGCGGCTACCGCGATCCTTCGCTGTGGCTGGCCGAAGGCTGGGACAAGGTGGCGCGTGGCGAGATCAGTCATCCGCTGTACTGGGTGCAGCGCGACGAGGTGGCCAGCGGGCGCGGCGCCTGGCAGGAGTTCACGCTGCATGGCCTGCAGGCGCTCGACCCGGCACGCCCGGTCACCCATGTCTCGCTGTACGAAGCCGATGCGTATGCGCGCTGGCGCGGCGCACGCCTGCCGACCGAGGCCGAGTGGGAATTCGCCGCGCGCGACGTGGCGATCGCCTGCGGTGATTTGCATCCGCGCGCCGCCGGCAGCGCTGGCCTGGCGCAGATGTTCGGCGAATGCTGGCAGTGGACCAGCAGCAGCTACGCGCCGTATCCGGGCTTCGCCGCGGCTGCCGGCGCGCTCGGCGAATACAACGGCAAGTTCATGATCAACCAGTACGTGCTGCGCGGCTCGTCCTGCGCGACGCCGCACGGCCACACGCGCGCCACCTACCGCAACTTCTTCCCGGCAGGCGCACGTTGGCAATTCACCGGCATCAGGCTGGCCAGATGAAAACCGTCAGCGGCCCGCGCCTGCGCGCGATCAACCGGCGCGCGAATGCCTGGATCATGGCGCATCCGCTCGAATTCACGCTCACCGCGCTGAAGGGCTTCCGCGCCAACCAGGGCCTGCTGCTGGCCGGCGCCGTCGCCTACTATGCGCTGCTCTCCATCGTGCCTTTCCTGATGCTGGTGGTGGTGGTGCTGTCGCACTTCATCGACCAGGCCGAGTTGCTGGTGACGCTGCGGCGCTACCTGGAACTGATCGTGCCGGGCCAGTCGGCCTCGATGGTGGCCGAAGTCGCGCACTTCCTCGACACGCGCGACCTGATCACCTGGGTGCTGGTGGCCACCATGGTGTTTTTCAGTTCGCTGGCCTTCACGGTGCTGGAAAACGCGATGAGCGTGATCTTCGTGCACCGGGTGGCGGTGCGGCGCCGGCATTACCTCATATCCGCGCTGCTGCCTTACTGCTACGTGCTGGCGCTCGGCTTCGGCGTGATGATCGTGACCCTGGTTGCCGGTGCGCTGCAGGTGATCGGCAGCGAATACATCCAGCTGTTCGGCTGGCGCTGGTCGCTGAACGGGGTGTCCGGCGTGCTGCTCTACCTGCTCGGCCTGCTGGGGGAAATCCTGGTACTGACCTCGATCTACATGGTGATGCCGGTGGGGCGGCTGTCGCTATCGCATGCGCTGGTGGGCGGCATCACCGCGGCGCTGCTGTGGGAAATCGCGCGCCACGTGCTGGTGTGGTACTTCACCACGCTGTCGAAGGTGAACCTGGTCTATGGCTCGATGAGCACCGCCATCGTCGTCATGTTCAGCCTGGAAATTGCGGCGACCCTGCTGCTGTTCGGCGCGCAGGTGATCGCCGAATACGAACGGGTGGGCCGGCACGGCGGCGAGCGCGAGCCGGCGCCGCTCACGACGGCGCCCTGAGCTGCCGCCCGGGCCACACCAGGCAGGCGAACACCAGGCAGCTCAAGGCGGCCACGACCAGGGCCGGCGTGCGGTATGCCGGATGGCGGGCGCTGAACGACAGCAGGGCGCCAAGGCCGACCGGCACCGCCAGCAGCAGGCCGGCGACCGTGCGGTGCGCGAGCGACGTGCGCATGCGGCTCTCGAAAAAAGGCGCGTACAGGAAGCCCGACGCCAGCAGCGCGCCGCAGCCCAGCATGGACAGGATGATCGAGGGTGGCGACACCGCCGCCTGGCCCTGGGGCGCGCCGGCGGCCAGGATGGCGAACGGGATGCAGCCCACCAGGAGCAGGAGCCCGAACAGCAAGGATACGCCGCGTACGATACCGACCATGACCGGTCTCCGGTTACCATCCGGCTTCCATCATACTGCAACGGCAGCGTGAAAATCCCACAAAATTTTACACCGGCGGCATGCCAAGGCCGGTCAGCCCGGCCTCAACCCCGCGCAAGGCCAGCGGCAGCGCGCGTGCCCAGCGATTGGCCGACAGCGAGAAGCTCAGCGCGTGCACCTGGTGGTACCAGCCGGCCGGCACGTACAGCATGTCGCCTGGCTGCACGATCACCTCGATCAGCGTGGCCCGGCGCGCCAGCGGGTGGCGCGCGAAGTCGGGCGCCTCGGCATCGACCGGAGATCCGAACAGCACCGGATTGGCTTCGCGTACGTATAGATACGCGTCATGGTGCGGCGGGGCCAGCATGATGCGCTTGGTGCCGCGGATCTGGGCGAAGATATTGTCGTCGTAGTCGCAATGCAATGGCGTCACCGTGCCCGCCGGTCCCAGCCAGAAGCGCG
>JAKOOD010000215.1 GCA_022701635.1 Burkholderiaceae bacterium
CCCTCGAAAAACCCGCAGCGCCGGTTTGTCGAGGGCCTGCCGCTACAGGCTCAGTCGAACAGGCGCCGCAATTCCGTGCCAGGATCGGGCGCGCGCATGAAGGCCTCGCCCACCAGGAAGGCATGCACGTTGGCGTCGCGCATGCGCTTGACGTCGGCCTGCCCCAGGATGCCCGACTCGGTAACGACCAGGCGCTCCGCCGGGATGCGCGGCAGCAGGCCGATGGTAGTGTCGAGCGTGACTTCGAAGGTGCGCAGGTTGCGGTTGTTGATGCCGAGCAGGGGCGTTTTCAGGCGCAATGCCGCGGTCAACTCATCGCCGTCATGCACTTCGACCAGCACGTCCATACCGAGTTCCTGCGCACATGCCTCAAGGTCCGCCATCAAGCCATGATCCAGCGCAGAGACGATCAAGAGGATCGCGTCGGCGCCCATCGCGCGCGCTTCGTACACCTGGTACGGATCGACGATGAAATCCTTGCGTATCACCGGCAGCGCGCAGGCGGCGCGCGCCTGCTGCAGGTAGGCGGGCGCGCCCTGGAAGAACTGGCGGTCGGTCAGCACCGACAGGCAGGACGCGCCGCCTTGTTCGTAGCTCTCGGCGATGGCCGCCGGCTGGAAATCGGCGCGCAGCACGCCCTTCGACGGCGACGCCTTCTTGACTTCGGCGATCACGCCGGCGCGCCCAAGCGCGATGCTGCGGCGCAGCCCGGCTTCGAAGCCGCGCAGGCCGGTGCGCAGTGCGGCATTGCTTTCGACGTCGCGGCGCAGGCTGTTGAAGTCCTGGTATTTCTTGGCAGCGGCGACCTCGTCGGCCTTGACCGCGAGGATCTTGTTGAGAATGTCGGACATGGTGGAATCTTATGAATTGTTCGCGCCCAGCTGGCGCGTGACGCTGACGAACTGGTCCAGCTTGGCCACTGCCGCACCGGAGGCGATGGCGGCGCGCGCTTTCTGCAGGCCGTCTTCGATCGAGCCGGCGACGCCCGCCGCGTACAGCGCGGTGCCGGCGTTGAGGGCCACGATGTCGGTGGCCGGGCCCGGTTCGCCGCGCAGCGCCTCCAGCACGCGCAGCTTGGATTCGGCGGCATCCGCCACCTTCAGGTTGCGGCTGGCGATCATCGACAGGCCGAAGTCTTCCGGATGGATCTCGTACTCGCGGATCTCGCCGTTCACCAGCTCGCCGACCAGGGTGCCGGCGCCGAGCGAGACTTCGTCCATGTTGTCGCGGCCCCAGACCACCACCGCATGCTGGGCGCCGAGGCGCTGCAGCACGCGCACCTGGATGCCCACCAGGTCGGGGTGGAACACGCCCATCAGGATGTTCGGGGCGCCGGCCGGATTGGTCAGCGGGCCCAGGATGTTGAAGATGCTGCGCACGCCGAGTTCCTTGCGCACCGGCGCCACGTGGCGCATGGCCGCGTGGTGGTTCGGCGCGAACATGAAGCCGATCCCGGTCTGGGCGATCGATTGCGCGATCTGCTCGGGTGTCAGGTCGATCTGCGCACCCAGCGATTCGATCAGGTCGGCGCTGCCGCTCGACGACGACACGCTGCGGCCGCCATGCTTGGCCACGCGCGCGCCGGCGGCGGCCGCCACGAACATCGCGGCGGTCGAGATGTTGAAGGTGTGCGCGCCGTCGCCGCCGGTGCCGACGATGTCGAGCAGGTTGGTGGTGTCGGCCATCGGCACCTTGGTCGAAAACTCGCGCATCACCTGCGCCGCGGCGGTGATCTCGCCGATGGTTTCCTTCTTTACGCGCAGGCCCAGGGTGAGGGCGGCGACCATGGTCGGCGACATCTCGCCCGACATGATCTGGCGGAACAGGTGCAGCATCTCGTCGTGGAAGATTTCACGGTGCTCGATGCAGCGCAGTAAAGCTTCTTGAGGGGTGATCATGTTGGATCCAGTGTTAGCGTCGCCCCTGCGAAGGCAGGAGCCCAGGTTTGTCGATGTGCCGCGAACTTGGGTCCCCGCCTCTGCGGGGACGACGTGCATGAGTACGTAGCGGGTCTTAGCGCTCGAGGAAATTCTTCAGCATCGCGTGGCCGTGCTCGGACAGGATCGACTCCGGGTGGAACTGCACGCCCTCGATGTCGAATTCCTTGTGGCGCACGCCCATGATCTCGCCGTCGTCGGTCCATGCCGTCACTTCCAGGCAGGCCGGCAGCGACGCGCGTTCGATCGCCAGCGAGTGGTAGCGGATCACGGTGAAGGGGCTGGGCAAGCCCTTGAACACGCCTTCGCCGGTGTGGGCGATCTTCGAGGTCTTGCCGTGCATGACCTGCTTGGCGCGGATGATCTTGCCGCCGAATGCTTCGCCGATGGCCTGGTGACCCAGGCACACGCCGAGGATCGGCTTCTTGCCCGCGAACTCCTTCAGCACGTCGACCGAGACGCCGGCATCCTTCGGCGACTTCGGGCCCGGCGACACGCAGATGCGGTCCGGGTTGAGGTCGGCGATCTGCTCCAGCGAGATGGCGTCGTTGCGCACGGTGCGCACGTCTTCACCCAGCTCGCCGAAGTACTGGACGATGTTGTAGGTGAAGGAATCGTAGTTGTCGATCATGAGCAGCATGTCAGATCTCCCCGTCCAGGCCGTCCTGGACTTGCTCGGCGGCGCGCAGCACGGCGCGCGCCTTGTTTTCGGTTTCCAGCCATTCCATCTCGGGGATGGAATCGGCCACGATGCCTGCCGCCGCCTGCACGTACAGGTTGCCGTCCTTGATCACGCCGGTGCGGATCGCGATCGCGACGTCCATCTCGCCCCCGAAGGACAGGTAACCGCAGGCGCCGCCGTAGATGCCGCGCTTGACAGGCTCGAGCTCGTCGATGATTTCCATCGCGCGCACCTTGGGCGCGCCGGTCAGGGTGCCGGCCGGGAAGGTGGCGCGCAGCACGTCCAGGTTCGACAGGCCGCCCTTCAGGGTGCCTTCGACGTTGGAGACGATGTGCTGCACGTGCGAGTACTTCTCGATCACCATCTTGTCGGTGACCTTGACGCTGCCGACCGTCGCGATGCGGCCGATGTCGTTGCGCGCCAGGTCGATCAGCATCACGTGCTCGGCCACTTCCTTGGGGTCGTTCAGCAGTTCGTGCGCCAGTTCGGCGTCGCGCTCCGGCGTCGCGCCGCGGGTACGCGTGCCGGCGATCGGGCGCAGCGTGACCTTGCGCTGGCCGTCGGCTTCCTGCTCGTTCCTGACCAGGATCTCGGGCGACGAA
Source organism: Burkholderiaceae bacterium (assembly GCA_022701635.1). Lineage (GTDB taxonomy): Bacteria > Pseudomonadota > Gammaproteobacteria > Burkholderiales > Burkholderiaceae_D > Telluria > Telluria phyllosphaerae. The sequence goes on from JAKOOD010000215.1 coordinate 3,222, forward strand.
CCGACGATCTGCATGTCGCCGAAGTTGTAGTAATACATGTAGGGCGACGGGTTCAGCGAACGCAGCGAGCGGTACAGCGACAGCGGCGAATCCACGTAGGGCTTGCGGATGCGCTGGCCGATCTGCACCTGCATCAGGTCGCCGGCCATCACGTATTCCTTGGCCACCGCCACCGCCTTCAGGTAATCCTCCTTGCTGAAGTCGCGGATCGCTTCGGTGCGCACCGAGCTCGAGGTCACGGGCGCATCCACGCTCCGGCGCAGCATCATGCGCAGGTCCTTCAGGCGCTGCTTGGCCTTCGAATACGCTTCCGGCTGGGCCGGGTCGGCGTAGACGATCAGGTACAGCTTGCCCGACAGGTTGTCGATCACTGCCAGCTCTTCGGTCAGCATCAGCTGGATTTCCGGCAGGCCGAGATCGTCCTTGGGCGCGGAATCCGCCAGCTTCTTCTCGATGTGGCGCACGGTGTCGTAGCCGAAGTAGCCTGCCAGGCCGCCGCAGAAACGCGGCATGCCGGGACGCAGCGCGACCTTGAAGCGCGCCTGGTAGCTTTCGATGAAGTCGAGCGGATTGCCCTCGTGCGTCTCGATGACGCGGCCATCCTTTTCGATCGTGGTCACGTTGCCGTGCGTGCGCAGCAGCGTCTTCGCGGGCAGGCCGATGAACGAGTAGCGCCCGAAGCGTTCGCCGCCGACGACGGACTCCAGCAGGAAGGTATGCTTGCCCGCACCCTGGCTCTGGGCCAGCTTCAGGTACAGCGTGAGCGGCGTCTCCAGGTCGGCGAATGCTTCCGCGATCAGGGGGATACGGTTGTAGCCTTGCGTGGCAAGCGATTTGAATTCGAGTTCGGTCATGCTTTTCTCCGGGCCGGCCGAATAGGGGAGGTCGGGCGGCGTTTTCTACAAAAAACCTGCCGGTGATGCACATCGGGTGCGCACCGGCAGCAATCAGCGTGGGTCAGTTGGCCCAGGATTGCCAGCGTCGCCACAGCCAGGCCTCAAGGGCGCCGGTTTGGTTGACGGTGTGTTTTTTGGTGAAAAACATGGATGGATAAGTTAGTGTGAAGTGCTGTTGTGGACAGATATCAGCTTCGCCGCGTCGAGCAGCGAATCAACTATACCATCGGAATTAATAGTTTGCACAGGCTTGCCGTGGTTATAACCATATGGCACCGTCAGCACGAAGCAACCGGCCGCCCGCGCCGCTTCGGCATCGTTGCTGGAGTCGCCGATCGCCACCACCTGCGATGGCGCCAGGTCGAAGTCGCGGCAGACCTGCAGCAGCGGCAGTGGATCGGGCTTCTTTTTCGGCAGCGAGTCGCCGCCGTAGACCAGCTCGAAATGCGGCGCCAGGCCCTTTTGCGCCAGCAGCGGGGTGGCGAAGGCGATCGGCTTGTTGGTCACGCAGGCCAGGCGCAGGCCCAGCGCTTTCAAGGCTTGCAAGCCTTCGACCACGTCCGGGTACAGCGTGCTGCGCGCGCCGTTGATGGCCAGGTAGTGGCGTTGGTAGGCGGCCATGGCATCCGTGAACACGGCGTCGATGCGCGCTGTGTCGTAGTCGAGCGCCAGCACGTCGCGGATCAGCTTTTCCGAGCCCTTGCCGACCATCGGTTCGATGATCTGCGCCGTGACCGGCGCCAGGCCGAAGTCGGCGCGCATGCCGTTCAGGGCCAGTTCGAAATCCGGCACGGTGTCCAGCATGGTGCCGTCCAGGTCGATGATGGCGGCCTTGATGGCCTGCGCGCCGGAAAAGCCGACGGCGCGCATTACAGCGACGCCTGGACGTTGGTGCCGGCCAGCTCGGCGCGCATGGCGTCGATCACCGCCTTGTAGTCCGGCTTGCCGAAGATGGCGGAACCGGCCACGAAGGTGTCGGCGCCGGCGGCTGCCGCGGCGGCGATGTTGTCGGCCTTGATGCCACCGTCGACTTCCAGCATGATGTCACGGCCGGACTCGTCGATCATGCGGCGCGCGATCGCGATCTTTTTCAGCGCTTCCGGAATGAAGGACTGGCCGCCGAAGCCCGGGTTGACCGACATGATCAGGATGATGTCGATCTTGTCCATCACGTGTTCCAGGTAGTGCATCGGCGTGCCCGGGTTGAAGACCAGGCCGGCCTTGCAGCCGTTGTCGCGGATCAGCTGCAGGGTGCGGTCGATGTGTTCCGAGGCTTCCGGGTGGAAGGTGATGATGTCGGCGCCGGCGTTGGCGAAATCCGGGATGATGCGGTCGACCGGCTTGACCATCAGGTGGACGTCGATCGGCACCTGCACGTGCGGACGGATGGCCTGGCACACCAGCGGGCCGATGGTCAGGTTCGGGACATAGTGGTTGTCCATCACGTCGAAGTGGATGATGTCGGCGCCGGCGGCGACGACATTGCGCACTTCCTCGCCCAGGCGGGCGAAGTCTGCGGACAGGATGCTGGGAGCGATGCGGTAGGTGGTCATGGTGGCTGCCGGGTTTGCTTGTGAATTCCGAGACCGCCATTGTACTTCGCTCCGCATGGACGCGGCCGCGCCGCCACGCTTTTTGCCGGCATTGTATGATGTCGGGTGCCGTTTTGTTATCGCTTGTTTTGATACCGCTTATAAGGAAAACCATGCCCGCCTACGATTTCGCGATCACCGTCAGGACCCAATACCTGCCGGAACAGTCCAGCCCGGATCGGATGCAGCACGTGTTTTCCTACACGATCACGATCAAGAATACCGGCACGGTCGCGGCCCAGCTGATCTCGCGCCACTGGGTGATCACCGACGCCAACAACAAGGTGCAGGAAGTGCAGGGCCTGGGCGTGGTCGGCCACCAGCCGCTGCTGCAGCCGGGCGAACAGTTCGAATACTCGAGCGGCACCCAGTTCGAGACCAATTACGGCTCGATGACCGGCGAATACTTCTTCGTGGCCGAGGATGGGCACCGCTTCGAAGTGACGATTCCCGAATTCGTGCTGTCGCTGCCGCGCAGCCTGCACTGAGTCAAGCGGCCGGCGGCTCCTCGCCGTCGCGCTGGCGGACCTGCGGCGGCGCCGGCGGCCGCGCTGCCGGCTTGCGGCCGGCAAACATGGTCCACCATACGATGAACACCAGCAGGAACAGCGCCACGCCCGCTTCCAGCATCAGTAGCCACATCACAGGTTCCTCATGATTTCGACACGTCGCAGTGTACCTGCTTTATTGACGCTGGCCGCCTTGCTGGCCGCCTGTACCACCACGCCACAGCAGCCGCAGCCGCAGCCGCAACCGCAACCGCAACCGAAGCCGCCGGCGCAGCTGCCGCCGCCGGTCGGGCCGGTGACGGTGCCGCCGACCACGCCGACCACGCCGTCCGCGCCGCCGGCCACGCCACCCGCCCAGCCGCCCGCGCCGCTGTTCACGCCGGTCAGCTTCGCAGTGCTGCCGGGCTGGCAGCAGGACGACCTGCGCCAGGCCTGGCCGGCCTTCCAGGCATCTTGCCGCGCGCTGGGCGCGAAGGCCGACTGGAAGAGCGTGTGCGCAGCGTCCAAAATGGTCGACGCCG
>JAKOOD010000242.1 GCA_022701635.1 Burkholderiaceae bacterium
CACGCCGCTCGCCAAGATGCCCTTGTGCAGCCGAGAAAGCTTGCTATAATAGGCGGCTTCGCAGTGATGCGAACACCCATCAGGAGAGATGGATGAGTGGTTTAAGTCGCACGCCTGGAAAGCGTGTGTAGGTTCATAGCCTACCGGGGGTTCGAATCCCCCTCTCTCCGCCAGAACATTGTCCTGACTTGTTCAGGTACGTCAAAAAGCCCGCTGTTCTCATAGAGACAGCGGGCTTTTTTTCCAGATGTCAGAAATGATTAACACGCCCCACAGCTGCATGACATGGCCCGGCGCGCGCAATGTGGTTCCCGTGCTGGGCAGCGAAACCAAGGTCGAACTATTGCTGGTCAGCCGTGGCATGCACGCTGCGCAGCGACCATACGCTGTATGGATCCCCATCCCGCCCCCGGCGCAGCACCGCGCGTGCCATCTTCCAGTACAGTATCGCGAATGCCAGCGCCACCAGCGCGATGCCGGCAACCACACGATCCCCGCGCTGCAAGGCATGCAGCGGATCGATGCCGCTCCGGGTCCACTGAGCCAGCGGGATCATCGCCGTTACCGTCGCGCACACCAGGAGCAACTCGTGCGCAGCACGCGCGGGCGGGCGCAGGAAAGCCCAGGCGAGTGCGGCGAAGAACACGACGTAGTAGCCGCGCTCTTCCCATACGGGCAGGTTGCTTGGCGCTAGCTTACTGAGCACCAGCAGCGCAGAGATGCCGGCCACGCTGCCCAGGCACACGCCCAGCGTGGCCTGGGCCATCAGGCGGCTGGCACGCGTCTGCGCATGCTGTCGGCGCTTGCGGCGTGCTTCGATCCACAGCAGGTTGCCGCTATAAAACAAGAAAGCGCCGGCCATGGCAAGGAAGAAATAGGTCCACTGCACCGCTGCTCCGCCAAAGCTCCCGAAATGCAAGCGCTGCAAGCCCCGCAAGAATGTCGTCCCGGGAGAAGCGTCGCCCGGGGTCACGGTGCGCAGCGCCGTGCCGCTACTGGCGTCCAGTATCGCGGCGGCCTGTGCAAGCACGGTGCGCCCTTCGACCGTGCCGTAGACGATGACGCGCCCCTTGGCATCGCCCGCGTGCTCGTAGAACAGGCTCTCGATGCGGATGCCGGGCACCGCGCGTCCAGCGTCCGCCAACAGCGCGGACGTGCCGCGCAGTGGCGCCGGTACGCCGGATGGCCTGGTCGGCTGGGCTACGCTGATGTCCTTTTCCACCAGCGCCAGCAACTTCCCGTCGAAGACCATGAATTGCAGCGGCGCCAGCAGGATCACGCCCAGCGTGAGTATTGCGCTGCTCCATGCGTACAAGAGGTGGAAGGGAAGTGACAGGATGCCGATGGCGTTGTGCGCGTCCTGCCACATGCGCTTGATGTTCTTGCCAATGCGCAGTGCAAACAAATCCTTGAAGAAGGTCGGCGCGTAGACAATCACGCCGCTCGCCAACGCCAGGCCGTACAGCACGCATACCAGGCCCAGCAGGTAGATGCCCCAGGATGGCGGAAAGCCGGCGGAGTAGTGCAGCCGGTAGATGAAATCTGCCAGCTGCGAATACGGCGCCACATCTTCCAGCGTTCCATCCGGGCGCAGACTGAAATGATGCTCGATTTCCTTACCGCCGCCAGGGACCGGCTCCTCCCATTCCAGCACCATCCGTGGCGCTTCGTACGAGGGCAGCCGCAGGAAGAAGCGGTCGCGCGCTTGTGGGTGCGCAGCCAGCACCGCGTCGATCAACGACTGCGCGCGTGCTCTCGACTCGGGCGCTTGCGTGGTGGACGACGACGTTTCCCAAATACGCAGCTGCTTGTGAAAAAGCGTCAGCGCGCCGGCGTAGAAGGCGATGAACAGGCAAAAGCCAGCCACCAGCCCGACCCAGGTATGTACCGCGATAAAGGTGCGCAAGGTCGACGACTTCATGCCGCCACGCCCAGCATGCCGCACGCCTTGAGCAGGTGCAGCGCACCGTAGCCGGCCATGGTCGCCACGCCCATCCACAGCCAGGCGCGCAAACCCGTCTTGAACGCAAAGGCGCACGCCATCACGCCGATCCAGACCGGGTAGAACAACATCAGCAGCGGCAGCGTGGTGCGATGCTGGTCGCTGCTGAGCAGCGCCGGCAGGCCGACCAGGAGTGCCGCCAGTGGGATGCCGAGCAAGGCGGCCGCCAGCGATTTACCGAGCATGACGAGTCTCCGTGGGGCGGTGGCGGTGCAGCCAGGCGTCCAAGTAGGGTAGCGCCACCAGCGCGGCCATTGCGCCGGACATGGCGACGAAGGCACCGCACCAGCCGCCTTGTGCGGCCGCCGCCACCGCGACAGCCGTTGCGGCGAACGGCAGCGCCAGCCAGCGCAGCAACGTCGGATGTGCCCGTGCCGCCTGCCACAAGCGCTGGTGCGGCGAGGCCAAGTAAGCACATGCGGCGGCCAGCGCAGCAAGCAGGATCGCAAACCAGTTCATGGCGTCGTCCCCATCAAAGGCTGCCTTGCAGACCCACGCCGACGCGGCGTGCGGCGCCGAGCAGGACGCCATACCTTCCCGGGACGGTCACCAGTCGATTGGACGTGACATAGGTACGGTTGAAGAGATTGCTGCCGAATACGAATAGCGACAGCTTGTCGCCCAGCGCCAACGCCGCCTTGCCATTGACGATCGTGTGCGCATCGTTGCGCTCGACGTTCTCCGGCCCGGTGTAGGTACCGCCGGCATACACCACGGTGGTGTTCACCAGCCATGGCCCAGGCGTCCAGCTAAACCCGGCCGATGCGGTCTGGCGCGGGGAGCGCGCAAATTGCTTGCCGGAGAAGTCGCCCTGGGCCGACGCGAAGTCGATGAAGCGGGTGCGTGCCAGGCCGAATGCGCCGAACAGTTCCAGTCGTGGCGCCGCCTTGCCGCGCACTTCCGCCTCCAGTCCCTGCAGGCGCGAACGGCCGGCATTGACGATGTACGTGTCGAGCGAGGTGCGGCCGATATCGACCTGCTGGTCGGACCAGTCGATGCGGTAGGCATTCAAGGTCACCAGCATACCGGCGCCGACCACGCCTTTCAACGAAGCTTCGTAGTTCTTGGTGAATTCCGGACCGTAGGCGTTCGCGCCGCGCTGGTAGCCATAGTCGACGCCACCGGTACGATAGCCGCGTTGCGCCGTGAGGCCGGCCACCCAGTCGCGGGTCACCGTGTACCGCAGGCCCAGTTTGGGCAACCACACCGCGTTGTCCGTACCGAGGTCCTGCCTGCCGTCCGGACTGAATACGCCGCCCGAGATCAGGTTGCGTACGATGGTCCTGGCCAGGGCCGAGGTGCCGTTGGTGGCGCCTGTCAGCACGCGCGACTGGCGTTCGCTGTCATAACGCAGGCCGGCGGTGAGCGTCAACTTGCCGAGTGCGTAGTCGAGTTCCGTGAACGCGGCACGGGTGCGCGTGGCCGAATTCTCCAGGTTGCCTCGGTCGATGAAGTCAGCGCCGTACACGGCATCGCACTGGGACTGCACTTGGCATTGCCCAAGCAATCCGAGCACGTAGGACACGGGAACAGTGAACCCGTCGTTGGCGTCGTAACGGGCGTTCAGATAGTACAAGCCCGCCACGCCGCTCAAGCGATTGCCGCCGACGTCGGCCTTGAAATTGACGCGCGCCTCTTGTGACCATTGTCGATCGACGTTGTGGCCGGTACGGTAGCCCTGCTTCAATTCGGTGGCGTCGTAGTCCTGTAGACGCGTGTAGTCGTTGTGCGAGTAGGTGGTGAGCAAGGTGAGGTCGGCGCCGCGCAGCGGCAGCGTCTGCTCGAGCGCGGCCGAGCGCGTGTGGTTGTTCGAATAGCGCGGACCGTCCGAAAGATTGATGCGCGCGTCGATCGGCCGCGTCACTGCTTCCACTGTCGGACTTCCCAGACGCTGGCGGCCGTCGACGAGCGTGAGCAGTGCTTGGTAGTCGGTCGCGGACGGGGTAAAACGCAGCTTGGCACGTGCCGTATGGCCGTCGTCGTGATTGAAGCGGCGGTCCCCTCGGGTCGGGTTGTCGATGTCGCCATCGCGCTTGCGCTCTTCGATGGCGATGCGGCCTGACAAGACCCCCTCCACGAGCGCGCCTCCACCGGCCGCAGCCACTTGATGCGCATGCTGGTTGCCGGCGCTGACGCGGTATTGGAAATCCGCTATGTCGGAAGGATCCCTTGTCTTGAGCACCACCGCGCCCGCCAGCGAATTGCGCCCCTGGCTCGTCGATTGCGGCCCCCGCAGTACTTCGACACGGTCGGCATCCCATACACTCAGGTTGCCGATGTCTTGCCCATAGCCGTCCTGGGTCACCCCATCCACCAGCAGCGTGATGGTATGGCCGCCGCCTCCGGTGGGGCCGTAAACCGTGACGCCGCGGATCGACAAATTTTGCGCGGTACCGACGTTGGCCATCTGGCTGGCGACGTCCTCCAGCGTATTGCTGCCTGACTCCGCGATCTGGCGGCGATTGCGGGCGCCCACGCTCACGCCGCTGTCGATTTCCATGCGGCGCAACTTGTCGCCGGCAATCACCACCTGCTCGGTAGGGCGCTCCGCCTCACTCTTGGCGCCTTCTGCAAGCCCTGTCTCTTGCGCCTGTACATGCCATGTTGCCGATGCCCCCACCAGCACGGCTACAACTGTTCTGATCCGCATTTCTCTCCCAGATATCGATAACGATTACAGCAAAAATCTAATTATAAATGATAATCATTCTCAATTAAATTTTTAAATTTTCAATCTGATATCAATTTACTTGTCGTTCTGATAGCGCGATGCGCCGACTTGCGAGACGGCGGGTACCTCACAGTTATTGCCGCTGGGAAGCGCGACACTGACGTTACCTGACCACCGCATCCCCCGCGCGCAAGGGGGCGCGCTAGAGTGTGCTCTCGGTTGCAGTGCAACAAAATTCCTCCTAACATACCGCTCAAGTTATATATACAACAAGATATTGGGGGTATGGCATTGGTCGACTTGCATGAATTCCTCACGCCACTCAGGTACACGTCCGATGTCGAGATCGTGGACGACACTGAAGCGCGCCTCACGCACGAGATCGTGGAACAGATGGCGGCGTCGAACCGCTGCGCCTTCGAGCGCCACCGGCATGCAATCCGCGACGCGCATGCGAAATCCAATGGCCTGCTGGTCGGCGAACTGGTAGTCCATGCCGACCTCGCACCGGCGCTGCGGCAAGGCATCTTCGCCGAACCAAAGACTTATCCCGTCGTGGCGCGGCTGTCTTCGTCGCCCGGCGACATCCACTCGGACAAGATTCCGGCCCCGCGAGGCTTCGCGCTCAAGGTGATCGGCGTGGACGGCGAGCGTCTATCGCCGGAGATCGGCGGCGCTAATCAGGATTTCCTGATGGTGAACTTCCCGGTGCTCGCCTTCGGTACGATCCCGCGGTACAAGCAGATGCTGTCGCTGTTGGAAGCCAATGCGCATGCGCCCGACACCTTCCAACGCCTGGTGGCCGGCACCGCGCGCGGCGCCAAGGAGCTGATGCTGGCACTCGGCGCGACGCCCGGCGCGACCCTGGAGGGGCTGGCGCGCGACCACCACCATCCGCTCGGCGAGACCTACCACACCCAGGCGGCGATCCGATTCGGCGACTACATCGCCAAGCTCGCGCTGGCACCGAAGTCCGCCAACGTGCGCGCGCTGGCCGGCCGGTCGCTTACCGACCTGCACGACGCGAGCATGCGCGACGCCGTCAGCGGCCATTTCGCGGCGCAGGGCGCGGAATACACATTGTCGGCGCAGCTATGCGTCGATCTGGCGAGAATGCCGGTCGAGGATGCCGCCGTGCGCTGGCCCGACGACCTGTCGCCTCCGCGCCCGATCGCCACCGTGCGCTTCGCGCCCCAGGCCAGCGCCTCGCCCGGGCGCCAGGTCCATGGCGACGACCTGTTGTCGTTCAATCCCTGGAACGGCATCGCGGCGCACCGACCGCTAGGCGGCATCATGCGCATCCGTCGCGCCGCGTACGAACGCTCGAGCGCCTATCGCCACACCATGAACGCCCGCCCGCGCATCGAACCTGCGCAGGCATCCGATATTCCAGACTGAGGAGTTCGCACCATGACCGACAAGACCACCGATCCGCGGCTGCACGATGAGACTTGGCTGCAGGAAGTGCGGCGCCGCATCGACGCGGTCGCGCACGACGCCCCGCACCTTGCCAAGATCGCGCTGGAAGCGATGGTACGCAAGCATAATCCCGATCTGAATGGCAGCGCCAAGTCGGCCGGTCGCGCCGGCCGCCAGTCCGGCAACGTGTCCGAGTTGACTGCCATTGCACCGCTCAAACCCGGCGGCGCCGAGCGCCTGCGTCGTATCTTCGACCTCACCAACGGCAACATGGACGGCGCCCAGCGCGTCTCGACGCTGCACGACATGCGCTTCGTGTTCTTCGACGACGACACGCGCATCCTCTTCGCCACCACCTACGACGGTGGCTGGGACGCCTACATCAACGACTTCGCCACCAAAATCCCGGACCTGATGGACCTGCTGTTCGCGAACGTCGAAGGCTGGCCCGGCATTGCCAGTCCAGCGGTCAAGGATTTCATCGCCGGCCACCAGATCGACGCGGCGGGCTGGTTCGTCGCCAATCCGCAGGTGACGGTGGTCGATACGCGCCGCTACCAGCGCATGGACAAGGCGCTCAACGTGTTCCTCGACGCGATGGCCGCCGATCCGCCGCGCGACGAGACCACGCGCAAGGCGCTCGACGCGTTGGGCAGCGCGCTGTCGCAGCCGGAAAGCGTGGATTACTGACATGGGCCTGTTCGACGACCTGACGGCACGCTTCCGCCGTGAAAGGGTGACGCTGGACCTGGACGATATCCAGGCGCTGATCCTGCGTTCTCGCCCGGAACCCTACGTCGGCCTGCACGCCGTACTGCGCTTCGACCAAGCCGAGGGAGGACGCGACCTGCTGCGCCGCCTGGCCGCGCACATCCCGTCGGCGGCCGGCTGGACCGATGACCGCGCGGCCTGGATCGGCGCCGCCCTCAGCTACCAGGGGCTGCAGGCGCTGGGCGTGCCGGAGGCATCGCTGAAGAGCTTTCCGCTGCCTTTCCAGCAAGGGATGGCGGCGCGCGCCGAGCAGCTGTGCGACGTCGACGGCAACGCGCCCGTCCATTGGGACGCCGCGTTCGAGCCTGGGAACTGCCATCTGGCACTGACAATATACGCGCGCGATGAGGCCGCGCTCGATGCCGCGCGCGTCATCGCCATGCGCGAGCTCGACGCCGTGGATGGCGTCAGCCTGATCGGTACCCAGGCATTCGGCGCCGACGCCGACGCCAAGAACCCGTTTGGTTTCCGCGATTCGATCTCGCAACCGAGCGTCGCCGGCAGCGGCGTCGATGCCTTGCCGGGCCAGGAGCGCTCGATCGCGGCCGGTGAGTTCATCCTGGGCGAAGACAGCGAGACCGGCGCCCCACTGGCCATGCCCGATCCGCCCGAACTGGGCCGCAACGGCTCCTTTGTGGTATTACGCAAATACGCCAGCCAGGTCGGTGCCTTCAACGATTTCGTGCGCAGCCACGCCGACGGCGAGGCGGAAGAAGAAAAGCTGGCTGCCAAGCTGGT
>JAKOOD010000658.1 GCA_022701635.1 Burkholderiaceae bacterium
TTCGTGCGCGGCATCGAGGACGACGAGCGCAAGCGCTCGCTGGTGTCGGCGATGATCAAGCTGTCGCACGACCTGGGACACCGCGTGGTGGCCGAGGGCGTGGAGACGGCCGAGGTGGCCGGTGTGCTGAAGGGCGTCGCGTGCGACGAGGCGCAGGGGTACTGGTATGCGAAACCGTTGGCGCCGGGAGCGTTCGTGGATTGGCTGGAGGAGCGGGAGAACGAGGTCGCGAAGTCTGCTTGATCGTTAGCCTCGAATACGTCGCCCCTGCGCAGGCGGAATAGCGCATGTGACGCTAGTCCCCCAGGTTGGATGCGCAGCGTTGGCGCATAGGGAACTTGGGTCCCTGCCTTCGCAGGGACGACGTTGACAACGTGCGGGCGCTTTCAGGCGCCCGTCATTTTTCAGGCAGCCGAACGCGCCGCCGCCAGCAGGCCCATCTCTTCCGAACCCAGCAGGCGATCGATGTCCAGCAGGATCAGCATGCGCTCGCCCACCGTACCCAGGCCCTGCAGGTAATCCGACGACACGCTGGCGCCCAGGTCCGGCGCCGGCTTGATCTGGTCCGGGGTCAGGGTCACGACGTCGGATACGCTGTCGACCACCATGCCGATGGTGTGGCCGTTGATGTTCAGGACGATGACGACGGTGAACGCGTCATAGGTCGCCTGGCCGACGTTGAACTTGATGCGCATGTCGACGATCGGGACGATGATGCCGCGCAGGTTGATCACGCCTTTCAGGTACTCGGGCGCGCTGGCGATGCGGGTGACGGCGTCGTAGCCGCGGATTTCCTGCACCTTCAGGATGCTGATGGCGTACTCTTCGCCGCCCAACCGGAACGACAGCACTTCATTGGTGTTGTTGATGTCTTCAGCCATGGAACCTCCCTAAATTTTTCCTAACGGCAATATATAAGGAGGTTACGGCATTTTTACGCCGAGTTCGATGGAGAAAAGACAAGAGTGCGCAAAAATGTGGAACATTGCGGGGCCGTAGCAACAGCCGGCCCCGCAGCGAGGCGTCAAGCGGCCGACGCCGCATCGATGATGCCGCCGCCCAGGCAGACGTCGCCGTCGTACAGCACAGCCGACTGGCCCGGCGTCACCGCCCATTGCGGTTCCAGGAAGGTCAGTGCGAAGCGGTCGAGCCCCTCCGGCATGACCGTGCAGGCGACGTCGGCCTGGCGATAACGGGTCTTGGCCGACAAGGCACGCGGTGCCGGGGGCGCACCGGCGATCCAGCTGGCCTGGCCGGCGCTCAGTTCGCCCGACAGCAGCCACGGGTGGTCGTGGCCCTGCACGATGTACAGCGTGTTGTTGGCGATGTCCTTGCGCGCCACGAACCACGGCTCGCCCGTGCCGTCCGCGTTCTTGTGCGACTTCAGGCCGCCGATACCGATGCCCTTGCGCTGGCCCAGCGTGTAGAACGACAGGCCGACGTGCTCGCCCACGGTCTGGCCGTTGTCCAGCTTGATCGGGCCCGGCTTGTGCTGCAGGTAGCGGCCCAGGAATTCGCGGAACGGACGCTCGCCGATGAAGCAGATGCCGGTCGAATCCTTCTTCGCCGCGTTCGGCAGCTGCAGCTTTTCGGCGATCTTGCGGACTTCCGTCTTGGCGATCTCGCCCAGCGGGAACAGCGATTTCGACAGCTGCGCCTGGTTCAGGCGGTGCAGGAAATAACTCTGGTCCTTGGTCGCATCCAGTGCTTTCAACAGCTCGAACTTGTCACCGTTCTGGCGCACGCGCGCATAGTGGCCGGTCGCGATCAGGTCGGCGCCCAGCTTCATCGCATGGTCGAGGAAGGCCTTGAACTTGATCTCGGCGTTGCACAGCACGTCCGGATTCGGCGTACGGCCGGCCTGGTACTCGCGCAGGAATTCGGCGAACACGCGGTCCTTGTATTCGGCGGCGAAGTTGACGGCCTCGATGTCGACGCCGACCACGTCGGCCACGCTGGCCGCGTCGATCCAGTCCTGGCGGGTCGAACAGTATTCGGAATCGTCGTCGTCTTCCCAGTTCTTCATGAACAGGCCGATGACTTCGTAGCCCTGTTCTTTCAGCATCCACGCCGCGACCGAGGAGTCGACGCCGCCCGACATCCCGATCACGACTTTTTTCTTGCTCATGTTGTTTACTCTTACTCTTTATGTGACGTCGGGCTGGGTCGACAGCCCGCCCTCGAAGACCGTCTGGTCGGTGTACAGCAGCTCCAGGGGCGTGCGCTTGCCGGCCAGGTAATCGTCCACGCATTTCAGCACGGTCGGGCTGCGGTGGCGCTCCTGGCAGGCCGCCAGCTCGTCGCGCGTCATCCACAGGGTGCGCAGGATGCCGTGGTCGAGCGGCTGGTCGAACTGCCTGCCGGGCTTGCCGCAGAAGGTGAAGCGCAGGTAGGTCACGTCGGTGTTGCGCGACTTCGAATGGTAGCGCGACATGTACATGCCGACCAGGGCTTCCGGGAAGAACTCGTGCGCCGTCTCTTCGAGCGCCTCGCGCACCACCGCCTGCTCGAGCGATTCGTGGGGGTCGAGGTGGCCGGCCGGCTGGTTCAGGCGGATGCCGTCGCTGGTCTCTTCCTCGATCACCAGGAAGCGGCCATCGCGTTCGATGATCGCGGCCACGGTGACTGACGGTCTGAAGGTATGTGTCATGCGCGTCCTTGGAAATGAGCCGACATTCTACCTTGATGGAACAGGGGTTGCTCGGCCGCACGCTGCAATGCAACAGGTTCTGTCGGTTTCAAACGTTGATCTGATACAAAAAATAAGATGGCACGCCTAGGCGTGGATCAGCTTGTGTTGCAAAACTGCCGAGCTGTTTACGAAAAACTACGAACCAGTGTTTACTATGAATGCCGCGTTGGGAACGTGCTAGATTGTAGACAGTTTATCAATTTTGCGAGGGAATCGTGAAGATTGGTGTTCCGGCAGAATCCAGACCGGGCGAAACGCGCGTTGCCGCCACGCCCGAAACCATCAAGAAGCTGTCCGCCAGCCACGAGCTCATCGTGGAATCCGGCGCCGGCCTGCATGCTTCCATCACCGACGACGCCTACGTGGCCGCCGGCGCCCGCATCGGCACCGCCGCCGATGCACTCGGCGCCGAACTGGTGCTCAAGGTGCGCGCCCCGGTCGCCGAGGAACGCGCGCTGATGCCGCCCGGCGCGGCGCTGGTCGGCATGCTGAATCCCTTCGATAGCGACGGGCTGGCCGCGATGGCCGAGCGCCGGCTGACCGCGTTTGCACTGGAAGCGGCGCCGCGCATCACGCGCGCGCAGTCGATGGACGTGCTGTCGTCGCAAGCCAACATCGCCGGCTACAAGGCGGTGTTGATGGCCGCCAACGCCTACGGGCGTTTCATGCCGATGCTGATGACGGCGGCCGGCACGGTCAAGGCGGCGCGGGTGCTGATCATGGGTGTCGGCGTGGCCGGCCTGCAGGCGATCGCGACGGCCAAGCGCCTCGGCGCCGTGATCGAGGCGTCGGACGTGCGCCCGCCGGTCAAGGAGCAGGTCGAATCGCTCGGCGCCAAGTTCATCGACGTGCCTTTCCTCACCGACGAGGAACGCGAGATCGCGCAAGGGGCGGGCGGTTATGCGCGCCCGATGCCGGCCGACTGGATGCGGCGGCAGGGCGAGCTGGTGCACGAACGCGCCAAGCTCGCCGACATCGTCATCACCACCGCGCTGATCCCGGGTCGCAAGGCGCCGGTGCTGATCGCCGAGGACACCGTGCGCGCCATGAAGCCGGGCTCGGTGATCGTCGACATGGCGATCGAGCAGGGCGGCAACTGCCCGCTGACGGAACTCGGCAAGACCGTGATCAAGCACGGCGTGACCCTGATCGGCGAGCCGAACCTGCCGGCGCTGGTGGCGGCCGACGCCTCGGCGCTGTACGCGCGCAACGTGCTCGATTTCCTGAAACTGATCATCGATAAAGAGGGCAAGCTGATCATCGACCGCGCCGACGAGATCGTGAATGCGGTGCTGGTCTGCCTGGATGGCCAAGTAGTGCGTAAGTAAGCAGGCAAGTGATTGCACAAGCAGTCACATAAATAAGATGAGGAGACGCGCATGGAAATCAGCCACACCATCATCAACCTGATCATCTTCGTGCTGGCGATCTACGTCGGCTACCACGTGGTCTGGACGGTCACCCCCGCGCTGCACACGCCGCTGATGGCGGTGACGAACGCGGTGTCGGCCATCATCATCGTCGGCGCCATGCTGGCGGCCGGACTCACCGAGGGCCTCACCGGGCAGATCGCCGGCACCCTGGCCGTCGCGCTGGCGGCGGTGAACGTGTTTGGCGGCTTCCTGGTCACCCAGCGCATGCTGGAGATGTTCAAGAAGAAGGAGCCGAAGGCGGCTGTCAAAACCGCCGCCGCGGCAGGTAGCGCGCCCGACGCCGCCAAGGCCAGGGAGGCGGCATGAATGCGATCAGCATGAACCTGGTCACCCTGTTCTACCTGGTGGCCTCGGTGTGCTTCATCCAGGCACTCAA
>JAKOOD010000270.1 GCA_022701635.1 Burkholderiaceae bacterium
CTTGCATCGCAGATAGCCATATAATCGCGACTTTGCGTTGACGTGCACGTCAACTTGTCTAGATATATTAGTGCGACCAGAGGACACGCCGTGAAGCAGACATTGGCCCAGAAGCTGTTACGAACCAAATCAGCCGAACGGGCGGCCGAGGGCGCCCCTGGCCATGGTGGCGGTCTCGGCCGTAGCCTGGGCCTGTTCCCGCTGACCATGATCGGCGTCGGCGCCACCATCGGCACCGGGATTTTCTTCACGATGGTCGAGGCGGTGCCGAAAGCCGGCCCGGCGGTCATCCTGTCCTTCCTGTTCGCGGCGATCACGGCCGGCCTGACCGCGCTGTGCTATGCCGAACTGGCCAACCGCGTGCCGGCCTCGGGCTCGTCCTACTCGTTCGCCTACGCCACGGTCGGCGAGTTCGCCGCCTTCGTGGTGGCGGCCTGCCTGTTGCTCGAGTACGGGCTGGCGGCCAGCGCGACCGCCATCGGCTGGTCCGACTACCTGAACAATTTCCTGCACAATGCGATCGGCTGGGCTATCCCGGACGCGCTGCGTTCGCCGATGATCGTCTCCGGCAAGAACGGCATCGAATTCCACGCCGGCCACTTCAACCTGCCGCCGATCCTGCTGGTGGTGCTGTGCTGCACATTGCTCGTGCGCGGTACCAAGGAATCGGCGACCACGAACGCGATCATGGTCGTGATCAAGCTGGCGATCCTGGTGTTCTTCTCGGCGATCGCGCTGACCGGCTTCGACATCAACAACTTCCACCCCTTCTACGCCAGTGCCGGCGACCACGGCCCGGGCGGCATGGCCGGCGTGACGGCGGCGGCGGGCACCGTGTTCTTTTCCTTCATCGGCATCGACACCATCGCCACCGCCGGCGAGGAAAGCCGCAACCCGACGCGCGACGTCCCGCTCGGCATCCTGGCGGCGCTGATCCTGGTCACCGTGTTCTACATGCTGGTGGCGGTGGCCGCGATGGGCGCCCAGCCGGCCCACCTGTTCGCCGGCCAGGAAGCGGGCCTCGCCGTGATCCTGCAGAACGTGACCGGTAAAGCCTGGCCGGCGCTGGTGCTGTCGGGCGGCGCCGTGATTTCGGTGTTCTCGGTGACCCTGGTGACGATCTACGGCCAGACGCGCATCCTGTACGCGATCGCCAAGGACGGCCTGATTCCGAAGACCTTCCAGACCGTGAACCCGCGCACCCAGTCGCCGGTGTCGAATACCTTGATCGTCTGCGTGATCGTCGGCGTCGTCGCCGGCCTGGTCGACGCCACCTTCCTGTGGGACATGGTGAGCATGGGCACGCTGGTCGCCTTCATGGTGGTGTCGATCGCGGTGCCGGTGATCCGCCACAAGCAGGGCGAAACCGGGCGCAAGGGATTCCGCGTGCCCTTCGGCCCCTACCTGGTGCCGGGCCTTTCCATTGCGGCGTGCCTGTACCTGGTGCATGGCCTGTCGGGCGTGACCTATACCGTGTTCGGCATCTGGATGACGGTCGCGATCCTGACCTATTTCGGCTACGGCATCCGCCACAGCCGCATGAACCGCAGCGCCGTGTCCCAGGGCGAGCTGACGCATTGATCAACCGGCTGAGCGATCGCCCTTGCGGTCCCTCAGCCCGATGTCCCGCTTCTATAATGCTTCCGCCATCCACATGGAGGAAGCATGCCCAGCTTGTCGCAGTTCCTGACGGCGCTCGCCGTGCCCGTGCTGTGCCTGTCCGGTGCGGCTTGCGCCCAGCCCATTCCACCCAATGCCTCGGCCTCGGCGGAGCCGCCGGCGGCCCGCCCCGGATGGCAGGCCGACGCCTGGCTGATGACTTCCTTCCGCGGCAGCGGCGACGGCCTGCACCTGGCCGTCAGCGACGACGGCAAGACCTGGCGTGACCTCGACCGCGTCTTCCTGAAACCCGGCGTCGGCAGCGGCTTGATGCGCGACCCGCACCTATTGCGCGGCCCGGACGGCATCTTCCGCCTGGTCTGGACCACCGGCTGGAAGGACAAGGGCATCGGCTACGCCTCGTCCACCGACCTGGTCAACTGGTCCGGACAGCGATACCTGCCGCTGTTCGAGGACGTGCCGGGCACGAGGACGGCCTGGGCGCCCGAGACCGTGTATGACGAGGCGAGCGGCCAGTACGTGATCACCTGGTCGTCCGACATCGAGGGCCGCTTCCCGCGGACGGCGTCGAGCGAGCGCATGAACCACCGCACCTATTACGTCACCACCCGCGATTTCCAGAACTTCAGCAAGCCGCAGCTGCTGCTCGACCCCGGCTTCGACCACATCGACACCACGCTGAACAAGGTGGGCAAGCAATGGATCGCCGTGTTCAAGGAGGGCGACCGCCAGCAGCAGAAGCTCTGGGGCGCGCTGCGCTATGCCGTGGCCGACAATGTGCTGGGGCCGTACACCTTGATGCCGCAGCCGCTGGTGCAAGGCCAGCGCGCCGAAGGACCGACGCTGCTGCGCCAGGGCGACACGACCCGCCTGTTCGTCGATTTCTACTCGGCCGGCCGCTACGGCGTCTACGAGACCGCCGACTGGCGTACCTGGACCGACGTCTCTTCCGAAGTAAAAGTGGTGCAGGGCCAGCGCCACGGCACCATCCTCTGGGTGCCACCCTGGCTGGCGAAGAATCTGGCGACGGCGCAGGCGGACGGCACACCGGCCACGCCGCGGCCGGTACCGCCGCCGATCCTGGAAGGTTTCACGGCCGATCCGTCGATCCGCGTATTCGGCGATACCTATTACCTGTACCCGACCTCGGACAAGCCGAACTGGCAGACCACCGACTTTTCGGTGTGGAGTTCCAGGAACCTGGTCGACTGGAAGAAGGAAAGGATGGTGCTGGACGTGGCGCACGACCTGACGTGGGCCAAGGTCGAAGCCTGGGCGCCGGATGCGATCGCGCGCAACGGAGAATACTATTTCTACTTTTGCGCGGCCCAGCGCATCGGCGTGGCGACGGCAAACAGCCCGCTCGGCCCGTTCAGGGATGCGCTCGGTGCGCCGCTGATCGAGAAGGGCAGCGGGGTGCGGACCAACACCATCGATCCGTATCCGTTCATCGACGACGATGGCCAGGCCTACCTTTATTACGGCAACGGCAAGATCGCGAACGTGGTCAAGCTGAAACCCGACATGGTGACGCTGGACGGGCCGCCGGCCGCCATCCCGCTGCAGCAGTTCCGCGAGGGGATCGTGGTGTTCAAGCGTGGGGGGAAGTACTACTTCATGTGGTCGATCGACGATGCCAGGAGTCCGGATTACCGGGTCGGCTGGGGGGTGGCGGATTCGCCGCTGGGGCCGGTGCGTTCGCCCGGGCATCACTTCATCGTGCTGCAAAAGCACGGCGCCGCGGTCGGCACCGCCCACCACAGCGTGGTGAATGTGCCGGGCACCGACCGCTGGTACGTGGCCTACCACCGCCACGCGCTGCCGCAGGGCGGCGGCTACCAGCGCCAGACGGCGCTGGCACGGATGACTTTCGACGGCGCCGGCAACATCGAGCCGATGGACCCGCTGGCGGCGCCGTTCAGGCCGGGTGACCGCGGCGAGCCGCTGGTGAACGGCCGCGCCGTCATCCCTTAGGCGCTCGCCGGATCAGCGCGCCATGCGGTAGCGTTCCAGCCAGTGCGCGTACGGCGCCGGCAGGACCCAGGTCGGCTTCTCGACGCCCAGTTCCTTGGCGGCCTGCAGCGGGTAGTGCGGATCGGCCAGGTGCGCGCGGCCGACCATGACCAGGTCCAGCTGCTCGCCCTTGACCGCGTCTTCCGCCAGCTGCGGGCCGTCGAAGCCCCATGCCGATGCGACCGGCAGGCCGGCTTCGTTGCGCACGCGCTTGGCGATGTCGCCGAGGAAGGCCGGGCCCCATGGGATGTTGGTCTCGGCGATGGTGAAGCCGACGCTGACGCTCAGCATGTCCAGGCCGCGCTCGCGCATCTGGCGCACCAGTTCGATCGATTCGGCCAGGGTTTCTTCGTCGTTGCCGTCGTATTCGAGGACACCGAAACGGGCGGTCAGCGGCAGGTTACGCGGCCACACTTCACGCACGGCTTCCAGGGTCTCGAGCAGGAAACGGCTGCGGCCGGCGAAATCGCCGCCGTACTGGTCGGTGCGCTTGTTCGAGTGCTTCGAGAAGAAGCTCTGGCCCAGGTAGCCGTGGGCGAAGTGCAGTTCCAGCCATTCGAAACCGGCGTCCAGGGCGCGCTTGGCGGCGGCCACGAAGTCGGCTTTGACGCGGGCGATGTCGTCCAGCGTCATCTCTTTCGGGACTTTCGGCAGGCCGTGGCCGTAGGCGACCGCCGACGGCGCGATGGTGTCCCAGCCGTACGCGTCTTCCGACGGGATGTGGTCGTCGCCTTCCCACGGACGGTTGGCGCTGGCCTTGCGGCCGGCGTGGCCGATCTGGATGCCGGGGACGGCGCCGGCGGCCTTGATACGGGTGGCGATGTTGGCCATGCCTTCGACTTGGGCGTCGTTCCACAGGCCGGTGCAACCCGGGGTGATGCGGCCTTCCGGCGACACGGCGGTCGCTTCCACGATCACCAGGCCGGCGCCGCCGCGGGCGATGCCGGCGTAGTGGACCTGGTGCCATTCGTTGACGAAGCCGTCGTTGGCCGAGTACTGGCACATCGGCGGGACGGCGATACGGTTGCGGAGGGTGACGTCTTTGAGCTTGAATGGGGTAAACAGGGCTGACATGGAAGGTAGCTGCGCTTTCGTATTGAGGATCACAGGTCGAGCCGCGGTCTGCGCCGCGGCGGGCCGGTCAGTATAAAAGGATTGTGCCGAGCTCGCTGGCGAGGGCCAAAAAGCGCGATCCGGCGACGTGTTCGATCCTGATAGCCTA
>JAKOOD010000330.1 GCA_022701635.1 Burkholderiaceae bacterium
CCGGCGATGCGGGGGCGCTGGCGCGCCTGATCGAGCGCAGCGTGCTGGATACGCGTTTCCACGCGCGCCTGCGCCGCCAGTGCGCCGCGCGCGCCCACCTGTTCGCCCCGGCGGCCGAGCGAGCGGCTGTCCTCGACTTGGTGGATAATCTCCTTCTTTTTCCGGAACCGACATGAGCGACCTCGACCAACCCATCAAACTGACCTCCTTCTCCCACGGCGGCGGCTGCGGCTGCAAGATCGCGCCCGGCGTGCTGTCCGAGATCCTCAAGAAGTCGAGCGGCTTCCCGGTGCCGAAGGAACTCATGGTCGGCATCGAGACCGCCGACGACGCCGCCGTCTACAAGCTCAACGACGAGCAGGCGCTGATCGCCACCACCGACTTCTTCATGCCGATCGTCGACGACCCCTACGATTTCGGCCGCATCGCCGCCACCAACGCCATTTCCGACGTGTACGCGATGGGCGGCACCCCGATCATGGCGCTGGCCCTGGTCGGCATGCCGATCAACAAGCTGCCGCTGGAAACCATCGGCAAGATCACCGAAGGCGGCGCTGCCGTCTGCCTCGAGGCCGGCATCCCGATCGCCGGTGGCCACACCATCGACTCGGTCGAGCCGATCTACGGCCTGGTGGTGATGGGACTGGTGCATCCGTCGAAGGTCAAGCGCAATGCCGACGCCCGCGCCGGCGACATCCTGATCCTGGGCAAGCCACTGGGCGTGGGCGTGCTGTCGGCCGCGCTGAAGAAGGACAAGCTGGATGCCGAGGGCTACGCCGCCATGATCGCCAACACCACCAAGCTCAACAAGCCAGGCAAGGCGCTGGCGCAGCTGGACGGCGTGCATGCGCTGACCGACGTCACCGGCTTCGGCCTGCTGGGCCACCTGCTGGAACTGGCGCGCGGCGCCGGCTTGACGGCGGAACTCGAGATGGACCGCATTCCGCTGCTGCCGGGCGTCGAACAGCTGGCGCACGACGGTTACTTCACCGGCGCCTCGGGCCGCAATTGGGATGCCTATGGCCACGACGTCGAACTCGGCGCCGGCGTGCAAGAGACCGGACGCATCCTCCTGAGCGACCCGCAAACCTCGGGCGGCCTGCTGGTCTCCTGCGATCCGGGCAGCGTCGACGAGGTGCTGGCGCTGTTCCAGCGCGACGGCTTCGACCACGCCGCCGTGATCGGCCGCATGGCGGAAGGCGCCGCGCGCGTGAAGGTCGCCTGAGATCAGGCGGCGGGCCGGCCTGGCAGTTCCGCCACCATCTCCCCGCGTTCGTCGATGCCGGTTTCCACGAAGCCGGAGCCGGCATAGAACTGCTTCGCCCGCTCGTTGTGCGGGTGATAGCAGATCGTGACGCGGCGCATGTCCGGGCGGGCGCGCAGTTCGCCCAGTACCAGCGCCATCGCACGGCGGCCGATGCCCTGCCCCTGGCGTGCGTGGTCGACCATGAAGCGGTAGATCGCGTAGTCGCCGGCCACGCCCTCGGCGTCGCGGGCGTACAGCAGGAAACCGGCCGGCGCGCCGTCGCTGTAGATGGCGCGCGGGATGTAGTCCGGATAAAAGCGCGACTGGGCGATCGAGTACGCATTGCTCGCCAACAGGTCGCGCTGGTGGTCGGGCAACTCCATGTCCATGACATCTTCGAAATTGTCCTCGGTAATATCCTGCAGGGTGACGTCCAAGCTGGCTCCTCGCGAAAAAGAAGCATCGTAGCTTATACGGCGATCACACCACGAACAATCCTGGATCGCGGTCCGGGTGGGTAACGTCGGGATCGATGTCGAGCAGGATGCCGGCCTCGCCCGGAATGCGCATCGGCAGCAGCTGGATCATGTCGTAGCGCTTCTGCTCGGCGTACTGGCGCGAGCCGGCAAAAGCGGTCGATTGCGACAGCCAGCTGCAGGCGGCAATGCCGCGCTCCATCAGGGCGCCGCAGCACAGGCCCGAACCGTACACCCCGACCCGGTACGAGGGCCGCCCCTCGTTCGCCACGTACAGCGCCGCGTGCACGCCGGTAAAGTAATTGCTGATCGCGCCATCGATGTCGGCCTGGGTCGGGTCGTAGTCGACCGCGAAGTAGATCGCCGAGCCGAACGGCTGGCCGATCGCCTGGGTCGCCATCAGCCAGGCCGCGGCGCCGTCGGCCAGACCCTGGGTGCGGGTGAAGAAGCCGGCGCGCGTGCCCGCCGTTTCCCACACCACCCCGATGCGCATGCCGGCCTGCGCCAGCGCCCTGGCCTCGCCCAGCGACAGATTCTTGGCCGCGTTGTGGCTGTAGTAGCGCAATGCGAAATCGTAGCCCTGCCGCTTGAGCGCCGGCGCGTGGCGCGTCAGTTCCAGCGTCGTGTCCAGGCCCCTGAGCCCCGCCATCGGGGCCCCGCCCAAAAGATCAGCCATGATGCAGCTCGGCGTCGGCGGCGCACGCGCCGTCGGCATGCGCGTCGGGCGGGATGCCGCGCGGCGCCGGCGAACGCACCGGCACCGGCTTGCACAGCTGCGCCACCAGGCGCGCCAGCATCACGAGCAGGATGACCATGGCGCCGAAGGCCAGGGTCACTGGCAGGGGAAAAACAAGGAACAGGTTATGGCTCATCACATCTCCCGGTCAGGTTTTTCTTGGCACCGTTTGGCGCGGCGCAAGGGTGACTGTGCCACTGCGTTAATTTCAAGAACTTGATCTTACACAATGGTAAGTGTCGGTCACCCGCACCCTGTCATGTCGCGTTAACCAAACGGCAACTCATGAAACGCTTGACACGCCAAACAAAATTCACTTAGAGTGAATAAATGTTCTCTCCACTGCCTCTGTCGACTCTCCTACCGCTCGCTGGCGCGCTATCGCTAGCGGCCCTGCCGCTACGCGCCTAAGCGCAGCGCCGGCACCGCCGGCACCCGCCCGGCCCTGCCGGACACCGCAGCCCCAAGGAAGTTGTACCGATGTCAGCCACCACCGAGTCCACGCCCGAATTCAACGCCGCCGCATTACGCTGGTCCTCCAGCGTGCGCGCCGCAGCGCATAAAGCCGCCAACAGCGCCCTCGGGGCAAGGCGCATCGTCGAAGACAGTACGCCAGTACGGCGCGACGAATGCAACGCCGCCATGAGGGGGCTGTTGGAGGCGCTACATCTAATGATCGGTTGCCGGGCCCAGCGTCGCGTGGCCCGTCCGGCAGCCAGCGCCACACCAGATTTCACACATCGTCGTCGTCCAGTACACACACAAAAATCAGGAGCCTTGCCATGTTGACCAACCCCGCCGCCAAGTACCGCGCCTTCCCTGCCGTTCCCCTCACCGACCGCCAGTGGCCGAGCCGTTCGATCACCCAGCCGCCGATCTGGATGAGCACGGACCTGCGTGACGGCAACCAGGCGCTGATCGAGCCGATGAGCGTGGACAAGAAGTTGCGTTTCTTCCAGAAGCTGGTGCAGATCGGCGTCAAGGAAATCGAAGTCGGCTTCCCATCGGCATCGCAAACCGACTTCGACTTCGTGCGCATGCTGGTCGAAGACGGCCACATCCCGGACGACGTCACCATCATCGTGCTGACCCAGGCGCGCGACGAGCTGATCCGCCGCACCGTCGACTCCTGCATCGGCGCCAAGCGCGCCATCGTCCACGTCTACAATTCGGTGGCGCCGGTATTCCGCCGCGTGGTGTTCGGCATGGACCAGGACCAGATCGTGGAGATCGCCGTGAACGGCACCCAGCTGATCAAGGAACTGGTGGCCCAGCATCCGGACACCCGGTGGGGCCTCGAATATTCGCCGGAATCGTTCTCGACCACCGAGCTGGACTTCTCCAAGCGCATCGTCGACGCCGTCAGCGCCGTATGGCAGCCGACCGCGCAGAACAAGATGATCGTCAACCTGCCCTCGACCGTGGAGGCCGCGACCCCGAACATCTACGCCGACCAGATCGAGTGGATGTGCCGCAACCTGAACAACCGCGACACCCTGGTGATCAGCGTGCACCCGCACAATGACCGCGGCACCGCCGTGGCGGCCGCCGAGCTGGCCGTGATGGCCGGCGCCGACCGCGTCGAGGGCTGCCTGTTCGGTAACGGCGAGCGCACCGGCAACGTCGATCTGGTCACGCTCGCGATGAACCTGTACACGCAGGGCGTGCACCCGGGCCTGGACTTCTCGGACATCGATGCGGTGCGCCAGCTGGTCGAGGAATGCAACCAGATCCCGGTGCACCCGCGCCACCCGTACGTGGGCGACCTGGTGTTCACGGCGTTCTCGGGCTCGCACCAGGATGCGATCAAGAAGGGCTTCGCCAAGCAGGACAAGGACGGGATCTGGGAAGTGCCCTACCTGCCGATCGACCCGGCCGACCTCGGCCGCAGCTACGACGCCGTGATCCGCGTCAACAGCCAGTCCGGCAAGGGCGGCATGGCCTACCTGCTCGAGCAGGAATACGGCCTCGAACTGCCGCGCCGCCTGCAGATCGAGTTTTCGCGCGTGGTGCAGCAGCATGCCGATGCCACCGGCCGCGAAGTGGCGGCGTCCGACATCCATACGCTGTTCGCGCGCGAATACTTCGACCAGGAAAACGCGGCCTACCAGTACGCGTCGCACCGCATGACCGAGGACAGCGAAGGCGAAGGCGAACACCGGGTGCAGATGGACGTCACGCTGCAGCACAACCGTGTCACGCAGAACCGCCACGGTACCGGCAACGGCCCGATCGACGCCTTCGTGAATGCCCTCGGCCTGGACGTGCGCCTGATGGACTATCACGAGCACGCGATCGGCTCCGGCGCCGACGCGCGCGCGGCCTGCTACGTCGAACTGCGCCTCGCCAACGGCCCGACCCTGTTCGGCGCGGCCATCGACAACAACATCCTGACGGCCTCGTTCAAGGCCGTGCTGTCGGCGGTGAACCGCCAGCTGGCCTTGAACGCCGAGATGCCGGCGGCACGGGCGGCGTAAGCCTGTCTGCCGGTAAAATGGCGGGATGACGTCCAACCAGAACCATCCCGCCGCGCTCCCCGATCGAGCCGATCAACCCGGTCAGTCCGCACAGCCGGACGGCCGCCTGCCGCCGCGCCCGGCCGTGCCGGACGAAGAAGCACGCCAGGCACGCGCACGGCGCGACGCCGCCGTGCGCGGCGTGCCCTCCATCGCCGCCATGCGCGACGCCATCCGTGACGCCGCGCGCACCCTGCCACTCATCGATACCGTGCCGCGCATCCGCCGCCCGGACGCCGCCGCCTTCCGCGCCCGCGCCGCGCAAGGCCTGCCCTTCCTGATCGAAGGCGTGGTCGGGCGCTGGCCCCTGTGCGGCCTCGACCCGGATGCGCTGCGCGCGCAATTCGGCGAGGTGCCGGTGCGGGCGCGCGTCGGCGACTACATCAACACCGCCTTCGCCCCCGACCGCGCGATGCGGGACATGAGCCTGCGCGCCTACCTGGACCTGGTCGCCGCGCCGGCGCCGGGTCTGCCGCCCTACGTCGGCAACCTGGAATTGCGCGCCATGAACCAC
>JAKOOD010000360.1 GCA_022701635.1 Burkholderiaceae bacterium
TTAATCTCTGTTTGTTGGCATTGCTGCCATCGGTATTGCTACCGAGTCGCTCACTCAAGATACTGACCGTCGCTCATTGCTGAGCAACGTTAATACTTTTGTGAACATTTGATAATTTAAGTAATCAACAGCGCTTACGCAGCTGTTGGCACCTTCATCAAACGCCCACACTTATCGACTGTTAATTTTTAAAGAACTTTGTTCGGTGCTGCATCTTGCCACTTAGCGACAAATCGTTTTGTTTGTCAGCAGCAGAGAAGTGAGATTATGCAGTGTTTCGCTTAACTCGTCAACTTCTTTTCGCTCGCTTGCAACATCAACTGCGACGTTGCAACTCGACACTTTAATTTCCTTAGAAACCATATGTTCCGTGAAGCGGAGGCGCAGTATAGCAAACCCGAGCGATAAAGCACAAGGCTCGAAGTACTATGACCGTTTTGTTCATAAAGAGTTCCCTTGGATTCAGCCATATGTGATCTCGGTCTGATACCTAGCTAGTCGGACAGTAGCCGCAGGCTCCTTCGTTCAAAATACTTGCATTATTCAAAACCGAACGTAGTACTATGCTCTACAACCAAGATGTACAGACATCGTGCAGATGACTCTGGGCATCCGAAAACAGTCCATATATATAGCAGCGGCGGTTTTCACGCCGTCAGCGAAGGACGGAGGAGACAGCATGCTGGAGATTGCCGTGGACCACGTTAAACGTGTCCACTCGGTCGTCCATGGGCGGCTTGAGTCAAACTATGCATCTAGTGGCATAACGCCTTCGGAGCGCGACCAGAGCCCTTCCGGTGCAGTCAACCGGATTACCCAGTCCTGGATTCGATGTCTCAACGAATATAAGCTGGACCCCGGGGCGTGCAATGATCCCGAGGTCGTTTCTGCTGCTGAGTTACGGACACGGCAGGAACGTCTTGCCGACCTGCAAGCGGTTGCCAAGGTCGAGATGGCGAACCTCTACCAGCAACTGGCCGGTTCCGGTTACGCCATCATGCTGACCGACCGCGATGGCGTGCTGCTGAACTATTTCGGTGACCCGGCTTTTACCCATGCGGCTTCCAAAACCGGCCTGATGCCTGGAGCCCTATGGAGCGAGCGCGCGCAGGGAACGAATGGCATGGGGACCTGCCTGTTCGAGCAGCGGCCACTGACGGTACATCAGGACGAGCACTATCTGTCGCGCAATATCGGATTGTCATGTGCGGCCGCACCCATTTTCGACCATGAAGAAGAGCTCGTCGGCGTGCTCGATGCCTCCGGCGAATCCCACCTCGCGCAGCAACACACGCTGGCCCTGGTCAGCATGTCGGTGCAGATGATCGAGAACCGTGTCTTCCTGCAGCGGTTCCGCCACGAATACATCGTACGTTTCCACAACCGCCCGGAATTCGTCGGTACGCTGAGCGAGGGAGCAATTGCCCTCAGCGTCACCGGCAAGGTACTGGCCGCCACACGTTGCGCACTGTTCCAGCTGGGCCTGCGGTCGCGCCGCGAGATCGTCGGCCGCGACATCGCAGAACTGTTTAATGTCACCTTTTGTGGCCTGATCGATTCCAGTGTCAGAAAAGGCTTCCATCCGGTGCCGATCTTCGAGACCCGCAATGGTGCACGCTTTTTTGCCGTGATGTACCAGCCGGTATCCGGCACTGGTTCAGGCAGCGCGACCCGGCCGGCACCGCGTGACGGTGCGGACACTGCTACGCTACCCCGAACCACGCAAGCTGCGCAGATCCCACCAACGGCGCTCGACGCCTTGCATTTCGGCGACCTTTCGATGGCTGCCAGCATCGACACCGCCAGACGCGTACTCGAGCGCAAGGTCGCGATCCTGCTGTATGGAGAGACTGGCACCGGCAAGGAAATGTTTGCGCGCGCGACCCACCTATCCAGCAGTCGCGCGGCGCGGCCTTTCGTAGCAATCAATTGTGCCTCGATACCAGAAGCGCTGATCGAAAGCGAACTGTTCGGATACCGCTCGGGCGCGTTTACCGGCGCCAGCAAGGATGGGCAGCGCGGTAAGCTGCTACAAGCCAATGGCGGCACCCTCTTCCTCGATGAAATCGGCGACATGCCGGTCGCGCTGCAGGCAAGGCTGCTGCGCGTGCTCGAGGAGCGCGAAGTCATGCCGCTCGGCAGTGAACATCCGGTCAAGCTCGACATCCACCTGATCAGCGCCACGCACTGCAACCTGCAACGCAAGATCGATCAGGGCGAATTCCGCGAGGATCTGTATTACCGCCTGCAAGGCGTGACGATCACGCTGCCGCCGCTGCGCGACCGCGCCGACCGCCGCGCTCTCATACGCCACCTGGCGGATGAGGAAAGCGATGCGGGCAGCCCGGTCGAACTCGACGAACGCTTGCTGGCCCTGCTCGACCGGCAGCGCTGGCCAGGCAATGTGCGGCAGTTGCGCCACCTGCTGCGCACCATGATCGCATTGCGGGAGAGCGATTGCCTGACAGTGCACGACTTGCCCGCCGAATACCGTAGCGATCCGCCCATCATCGCCACACCGCCGTTTGGTGGCGCCGACGTGCCGCCTGCGCCGGCAAGCGCGCCAAAGCCCGCTCAGGCAGCGAACATCGCCGCGGTACCGGACGATCCGGTCGGCCTCGGCCTCGACGACGAGGCGTCGTTCACGGAGAAATTGAATCCTCTCGAATGCGCGGAACGGGTCGCCCTGATGCAGGAACTGACGCGGCGCGACTGGAACCTGAGCAGCGTGGCGCGCGAGCTGAACATCAGCCGCAACACCCTGTACCGCAAGCTGCAGCGGCTGCACATCAAGCCGCCCGAGAAATCGCTGTTTCATTGATGCCAGCCCA
Source organism: Burkholderiaceae bacterium (assembly GCA_022701635.1). Lineage (GTDB taxonomy): Bacteria > Pseudomonadota > Gammaproteobacteria > Burkholderiales > Burkholderiaceae_D > Telluria > Telluria phyllosphaerae. The sequence continues at coordinate 2,832 of JAKOOD010000360.1, forward strand.
TGCATGCACGCTACACCACCACTGCCATCGCCTTGCACTGGCTGATTGCACTGCTGCTGCTCGGCCAGTTCGCATTCGGCCTGCTGCTGGAAGACATCCCGCGCGGCACGCCGGCGCGCGGGATCTACGTGAACCTGCACAAGAGCAGCGGCATCCTGATCGGTCTGCTGATCCTGGTCCGCATCGGCTGGCGGCTGACGCACAGGCCGCCGCCGTTGCCGGACACGATGCCGGCTTGGCAGCGCCATGCGGCCAGGTTCAGCCACATCCTTCTGTATCTATTCATGGTGGCACCGCCGCTGTCCGGCTATCTGGCCTCGAATTTCAGCAAGCACGGCATCACGTTCTTCAACGTGGTCCACTGGCAGCCCTGGGGACCGGACGACAAGACCTGGTATGCGTTCTTCAATCAGACCCATCACCTGGCTGCGCTATTGCTGGCCATCCTCGTCGGTCTGCACTTGCTCGCCGTGGCCAAGCACATGCTGATCGACCGTGACGGGCTATTGCTGCGCATGTGGCCGCCACGTCCCGTGCATACCGCCCCTCCCCGTTCCAACTCACCCCTGGAGACTCGATGACAGCCCGCGCTCACCTTGTTACCGTCCCGGCCCCGCTGGCGGTGGTGCGTGCCGTCGTCGCGCCCCTGCTCATGCTGTTGATCGCGCTGCTCGCCGCACCATGGGCTGCGGCACAAGTGAATACGAAGACCGGTGCGGCCCTGGCTTACGTCCCCAACGAGGGATCGGCGACGATTTCCGTCATCGACACGCTGACGGACCAGGTGATCGCCGAACTGCCCGGCGGCAGCAAGCCGCGCGGCCTGGCCATCGGTGCCGACCGGCGCTGGCTGTACGTCAGCGACCAGCCCAACAATCGCCTGCAACTGGTCGATCTCAAGACACGTACACTGGGCAGTACGATTGCGCTCGGCGAATCGCCCGAAGGCGTCTCGATTTCGCCCGACGGACGCTGGGTCGCCACGGCGGTCGAGGGCAGGAACGAGATCGCCGTGACCGATAGCCGTAACAATGCCCTGAGCTTTTCGATCAAGGTGCACGGCAAGAATCCCGAGCATGCGGTATTTAGTCCGAACGGAAAACTGCTGTTCGTCAGCGCGGAGGAAGGCGAAGCCGTCGACATCATCGATTTCGGCGCGCGCAAGCAAGTCGCCCAGATCGCGGTAGGCGCACGCCCGCGCGGCATCGGCTTCCTGCCCGACAGCAGCCGGGCTTACGTCGCCACCGAGAATGCGAACGAAGTGTTCGTCATCGATACCGCCCGTTTTTCGATCCTCGCCCGCATCAAGGCAGGGGTGCGCGCGAACGGCATTGCCGTGCATCCGAACGGCCGCGAAGTCTATGTGTCGAACGGTGGCGATGCCAACGTCGCGGTGATCGATACCGCCAGCAACCAGGTGGTGACCACGATCCCGGTCGGCCGGCGGCCATGGAACATGGCACTGACACCCGACGGCAAGAAACTGTATGTTGCCAACGGCCGAGCGAACAGCGTGTCGGTGATCGATACGGAGAACCGTACGCGGCTACGCGACGTCGCGGTCGGCAAACTGCCCTGGGGCGTGATCATCAAATAGCGAGCTTGTGCCCGGCGCTCAGGGCGTGCCGACGTCGACGCTGACAGGGCGCCGCATGCCCACCGGCGCGCCCATCGCGGCTGTGCCACTCAGCAGATCGAGCACCAGTCCGGCCGGATTGCAGCCGGTCGACGCATGCAATCCGGCATAGGCGGCAGTCAGGCGTGGATTCACGTCGAGCACCATGGCGCCCTGTGCGGTGAGTACAAAATCGACCCCGACGTAGCCCCACAAGCTGGGAATGGCTGCCGCCACTTGCTGGGCCAGGCGCGCCAGCGTGCCGTCGCCATCGCTCAAGCCATTCACGACGCTGCCGAGGAAGTGAAAGCGATTGTCGCGCATCGCCATCCGTTCCAGGTTGCAGGCCAGTACCCGAGCGCTACCGTCGCAGCAGATCAGGGACAGACTGCCCAGTTTTCCGGCGACGAAGGGCTGCAGTACATAAGGGTCTGCCGCGTTGGCGCGAATCCAGGCCAGCGCCTCAGCCCGGTCGCTGAACAGGCGGGTATCGAGGCAGCCCGCGCCATCATCGGGTTTGACCACCCACGGACCACTGTCGTGCGGCAAGGCCGCATGCGGGCTGTAGGTGGCGACGACAGCGACCCCATCTGCCCTCAACACACGCGCCAGCTCGAGCTTGCTTGCCACGACCTCCACTGCGCCGGGCGCACTGCCCAGCAGGATGCGCTTACCGCGCAAAATAGCGCGCGACAGCTGCTCGAGCATGCCTTCAGATTCACTGGCCAGTTGCCATACCGCATCGGCCACCTGCAAACCGGCGGCAAACTGGACACCGAACCGATACGCTTCCGGCGGCAAGGACGGCAGCTGCGGCTGCGGCGGCACTTTCACCGCCGCCGGCCTAGCCGGCTCTGCATCGGGCGCTACTGGGAATTGCACCCACGCCGGTCCGTCGCCCACATCAGACGCTGCCGAGGCCGCCGTTATATCGACTCCCCCCGCGTCCACCGCACCGGCTGCCAGGCCCGGGCTTGCCGTTGTCAGCACGTCGATACCGGACAAGGCGCCCAGGTCGGCCAGCAAGGCCTGGAACAGCATCTCGCCCTGGTGCCTGAGCGTTCCCGGCAGCCGCCGTGCCGGCGTGACGCCTGCTGCGATTGGGTCGAACACGAACACTTTCATGCGCGCCAT
>JAKOOD010000367.1 GCA_022701635.1 Burkholderiaceae bacterium
CATCGGTACCGAACGCCGTTGGCAGGCAACCGCCCTGGAAGCGCTCGACGAGCTTGTGGCCGACCGCTTCCTCGAGGTCGTCAAGCCGGCGCGAGAGCGTGGCCGGGCTCAGCCCCGCCTTCTTGGCCGCCCCCCGCAAGGTGCCTTCCTGCGCGATGAGCACCAGCAGCCGCAGGTCATCCCAGTTCAGTTGTTTCATATTTGAAGCATGATGTCTCGATTTTGCCTATATGCATATATTTATCGAGTATGCGATGATGTTTCGGTAACGTCAATCGCGCAGCCGGGCAGAGGTCGTACCGACAAGTCCGCGCGCGCAGCCAAGAAAGAACATCTACATGCGTACATTCCGAGATCGCGTCCGCCACGCACTCCTGTTCGAAGCGGTGGCGCTGGCCATCTTCATCCCCGGCTCGGCAGCGGTCTTCGACCAGCCGGTGCAGCACATGGGCGTGATCGGCATCGCCTCGGCGACGGTCGCCACGGTCTGGAACTTCCTGTTCAACGCGGGGTTCGACCGCGCCATGCTGCGCTTGCGCGGCAGCGTCCACAAGACGATGGCGATCCGGGTCGCCCACACCTTCCTGTTCGAAGCGGGACTGGTCGCGATGCTGATCCCGATGATTGCCTGGTACCTGGGCATCGGCCTATGGGCGGCGCTGCTGATGGATATCGCGATCGTGATTTTCTACCTGGTGTACGGATTCCTGTTCAACATCGCCTACGATCGCATGTTTCCCGTCGTTGCGACGGCGGCCTACGGCACGGGAGGGGTGTAACTCCCATCCGCCACCTCGAAATGCGCCACCGTGGCCGGCCGGGTCAGCAAATACTGGTCATCCAGCGGAAAATAACGCGCCCGGTCGATCGGCTCGCCCGCGAACGCCGCGATCGCCTCCAGCGAGGTCCAGTAGCTGTGGGTCACGATCTCGCTGCGCGTGGCATCCAGGTGCCGGGTCGCGATCGCCGCGCCCAGGTTGCCGGGGGTGGCGGCGTACTGCGCCAGTCCCGTTTCGCGGACGTAGGCGACATAGGCGTCGAGCTTGTCGCGGCGGACTTCGGCCCGCCATTCGCGCAGAATCATGATCGTCTCCGGTTATCGGGCTGCTGCCAGCATAAGCCACGCTGCCGGTAACAGCCAGGTCAAACCGGCCGATCGAACGATCAGAACTTGTGCGACAGGCGCGCGAAGTAGGCCGCGCCGTTCAGGCCGAACTGCAGGCTTTCGTACTTGAAGCCGTTGTCGGTCTCGTCCGCGTTCTGGGTGGTCGGATGCACGTTGAAGATGTTCGTGCCGCCGACCGTCAGCTTGGTCTTGTCGGTGAACGACCAGGTGAACGCCAGGTCGGCCGAGGTCTTCGCTTCGTAGTGCTGGTTCGGTACCGGCGGACCCGAGAAGGTACCCAGGGTCTGCGGGCCGTAATGGACGATGCGGAAGTCGGTTTCCAGCTTGCCCAGCAGGTAGTCGAAGTCCAGCGTGGCCTTGCGGCGCGGGCCGCCCTGTTCGATGAACAGGCGCTCGCGCTCGGACAGCAGCACGTCTTCGTAGCCTGCCAGCGCGGCCGGGGCGTGCACGTCCTTGACTTCGGTCTTGCTGAAGTTCATGGCCAGGAAGGTGGTCAGGCGGCCGCCGCCCAGGGCGGTGCGGTGCGAGGCGGTCAAATCCAGGCCGCGCGTGCGGGTGTCGATCGAGTTGACGAAGAACTGGGCCTGGCCGACGCCCAGCGATTGCAGCACGCTGCCCAGCGCCGGGTAGTTGTCGGCGTCGAAGCGACCGGTCAGCACGATGCGGCCGTCGATGTCGATGTCGTACAGGTCGGCGGTCACCGAGATCGACGGGGTCGGGGTCCAGGTCGCGCCCAGCGTGTAGCTCTTCGATTTTTCTTCATGCAGCTTCGGGATGCCGGCCGCGTTGGCGACGGCGCCGCCGTTTGGCGCCAGCACCACGTCCATCGGCACGCCGCCGATGAAGTCGGTGAAGGTCGACGAGAAGTAGACCTGCTGCAGCGACGGCGCGCGGAAGCCGGTGCTGGCGGAAGCGCGCAGCAGCACGTCGTTAGTGGCCTTGAACGAGCCGGCCAGCTTGCCGGTGGTGGTCGAGCCGAAGTCGGAGTAGCGCTCGTGGCGCACCGCGGCCTGCAGCTTGGTGCGCTCGGTCAGGTCGGCTTCGAAGTCGAGGTAGGCGGCGCTGCTGTGGCGGTTGCGGTCGGTGGCGTCGCCCGGCTGGAAGCCCGGGAAGCCCTGGCTGCCGCCGGCACCGCCGGCACCCACGCCGTCGGCGTCGATGTAGGAAGCCGGTTCGCCGGCGAAGATCTTGTAGTTCTCGGCGCGGTACTCGAAGCCGAAGGCCGCGTTCAGGCCGCCCAGCACGTCGGGGTAGAAGCGGCTGAAATCGGCGTTGCTGGTCAGCTGGCGGAACGCGAAGCCGCCGGCGTCGAATTGCGAGGGGCTGATGCCCTTGCCGCCGTTCAGCAGGTCCTGGTTGGCGAGCGAGGCGTTGAGCGTATGCGCGATGGTGTAGCGCATGCGGTTGTAGCCGTAGGTCTGCGAGAAGTCGCCGGCCCATTCGCCGAAGCGGGCGCGGTAGCCGAGCGTGGCGTAGCGGTCGTCGACGTCGCCGTTGATGAAGGGGACGAAGCCTTCCGGGTACATCGCGGCCGAGTTGCGGGTCGGGATGTCGTCCGAGCCGACGCCGCCGCGCGCGAAGGCGGCCGAGGAGGCGTCGCGGGTCTGGGCGCCGGCGGTCAGGTAGAGCTTGCCGGGACCGACCGGGAACTCGCCGTTCACGTACAGGGTCTCGTTCCTGCTCTTGGTATCGCCGATGATGCGCGGGCTGTCCGGATCGGCGCGGTTGGAGCGGCCGCGGTCGTAGTATTCGCCGGTGATGCCCAGCACGCCGCCGCCCACGGCGACGCCGCAGTAGGCCGAGGCCAGCCAGTTCTTGCCGTCGTGCTTCGAGTATTCGCCGAAGCCGACCACCGATTCGCAGCCCAGGCTCTTTTTCAGTTCGACGTTGATCACGCCGGCAATCGCGTCCGAGCCGTACTGGGCGGCGGCGCCGTCGCGCAGCACCTGCACGTCCTTGATCGCCAGCAGGGGCAGGGCGTTCATGTCGGTGCCGGTGTTGCCGCGGTTGCGCGCGCCGAACAGGTTGACCAGGGCGGTGGTATGGCGGCGCTTGCCGTTGACCAGCACCAGGGTCTGGTCCGAGCCGAGGCCGCGCAGGGCTGCCGAGTCGACCAGGTCGGCACCGTCGGCGCCGGTCTGGCGCGTCGAGTTGAACGAGGGCGAGATGTTGGCCAGCGATTGCGCCAGGTCGAACTGGCCGCCTTGCTCGGCCACCTTGGTCATCGGGATGTAGTCGACCGGGACCGGGGTGTCGGTGGACGAGGTGTTGCCGACGCGGCGCGAGCCGACCACGCTGACGCTTTGCAGGGTGTTGTCGGCGGCGGGTGCGGTCTGCGCGAAGGCGGCCGGGGCGGTGGCCACGGCCGCGCTGCCGTAACCGGCCAGCAACACGGCCTGGCGGATGAGTTTGAGTTTCAAGGTTGCGGCTCCAGGGAAAATTGCATCGTAATCAATTACCCCGAGAGCAACAAACCTGGCGTCTCATAAGTACAACACAATGCCGAATGAGAGGATGCGATTCCCGCCGAAATCAACCCTGCGCCGGGTTGATGGTGCCCTGGTCATGCTCACTCCTGATGAAATTCCTCGGCCGTGGCAAACAGGTCCCACACCGCGATGAACAGCGCCGCGATCATCGGGCCGATCACGAAGCCGTTCAGCCCGAACAGTTCCATGCCGCCCAG
>JAKOOD010000390.1 GCA_022701635.1 Burkholderiaceae bacterium
CCCATTCGTAGGCGTACGCATTGGCACCGCCATGGCTCTTGAAGACCAGGCCTTTCAGGCCCAGCAGGCCGGCGCCATTGTAGCTTTCGGGATTCAGCTTCTTCAGCGATTTACGGGCGATCAGCGCCCCCAGCTTGGAGAGCGTGGTTTCCATCAGGGTCGCCTTGACGAAGCGCGACAGCCCCTCGATGGCTTTCAGGGTCACGTTGCCGACGAAACCGTCGCAAACGACGACGTCGACGGTACCCTTGAAAATATCGTTGCCTTCGACGTTGCCGTGGAAATCCAGCTTGCCGCGCTGATGGTCGGCGCGCAGCAGGGCCGCGGTGGCCTTGACCACTTCGTTGCCCTTGATTTCCTCGGTGCCGACGTTGAGCAGGCCGATGCTGGGGCGGCGATGTTCCATCGCCTCGAACAGCACCGCGCCCATGATGGCGAACTGGTGCAGGTGATGCGGTTCGCAGTCGACGTTGGCGCCCAGGTCCAGCATATAGGTCGGGCGGCCCTTGACGTTCGGCAGGATCGAGCAGATGGCGGGACGGTCGACGTCGGCCATGGTCTTGAGCACGTAGCGCGAGATCGCCATCAGGGCGCCGGTATTGCCGGCGGACACGCAGACGGCGGCACTGCCGGCCTTGACCTGCTCGATGGCGACCCGCATCGACGAGTCTTTCTTGCGGCGCAGCGCGACTTCGACCGGATCGTCCATCGCCACGACTTCGGAAGCGTGCTGGATCGACAGGCGCGGATTATCGGCGGCGTGGTGTTTCTTGAGTTCGGCGCGCACCTGGTCTTCGAGGCCGACGAGGATCAGTTCGGCTTCGGGTTCTTGCTTGAGGAATGCGAGCGCTGCCGGAATGGTAACCGAGGGGCCGTGGTCGCCGCCCATGCAGTCAATGGAGATTTTAATTGTCATTTGTCGGGATGAACCGCGGCGTCAGGACTTGCCGGCGGCGGCCTGGCCTCGGCACGCTGCAGCTTGCATGTCCGGGTCAGCGAAATTGAAAATGACGGTGTGCAAGAGAGTTTTGCAGCCGGTGTCACATGGAATACGAAAGAAAAAGCGGTGCCACGCACTTAACATACGTAACACCGCTTTCTCGCACAAAACAGCAAGACGTCGATTACTCGTCGTTCTTGGTCTTGAGCACTTTACGGCCACGGTAGAAACCGTTCGGGCTGATGTGGTGACGCAGGTGGGTCTCGCCGGTGGTCGGCTCGACGGCCAGGTTCGGTGCAACCAGGAAATCGTGCGAACGGTGCATGCCGCGCTTGGACGGGGACTTCTTATTCTGCTGAACTGCCATGATGACTCCTAAACATAAGTTCTAAAATTCTAACACATTCGACTCGCAAAACGATGCGTATCGAGTATCCCAGCGGCAATCATTCAGGATGAACGACCGCCGACATGTTTAACGCTGCTGTACAACTCACTACACTGCCATACTCGATTGCTGCACGCGTTTGACACGTTCTTGAAGCATCACGAAGCCTGCCGAGGTGGCGAACTCCGAGGTGCGTAATTCTTTTGTAATACCTGTTTATTCTGGCTTGAGGCTCTTCAGTGCCGCGAACGGCGATACCTTATCCGACTTCAGCGAGTCGATCAACTTGGTATCGGGGCACACCTCATGTTTCGGTGCCTGCGGCAGAGCCAGCAGGGCTTCATCTTCCAGCAACTGACGGAGATCGGCTTCGTGGCTGCCGACGATCACGTCGATGCTCTCGTCGTCGAGGACTTCCTCGATCTCGTCCGCGTCGGCGTCGTCCTTGCCAAGCACCAGCATGGTCGACGAGTCGACGTGGTACGCAAACGGCCCGAGGCAACGCTGGCACACCAGGTTGACCGTACCCTCCACCGACAGGGTCATCGACGGGTAACCCTGCTTGGTCTGTCCACCCTGGATCGACCAGGTAATCTCGCCGGACGGGTCGGCGCAATCGGCCGCCAGCCGGGTCATTTCCGCCACCGGCGTGACACCTTCACGATAGCCGCTGTTCCGGCAAAATTCGAAGGCGTCGATGACAAAAGCGCTCATTTGGAAAAACTTCCCCGGAAAACCTGCGATAATAGCAGGCTTATCCCCGCGTAGTCAAAGACTTGCTGCATTTTTCAGGGCATTGCGCTTCGAACGTCGCGAGGACGCATCCCTTTGTTTTGCTTACGAATATTGGACAGGACGACATGATACCAAGTTCCGCCCTTCCAGGCATCATCCTGGCGTCGAGTTCCGCCTACCGCCGCGAATTACTGTCGCGCCTGCAACTCCCCTTCGAGACGATCTCGCCCGACATCGACGAAACGCCGCTGACCAGTGAAGCCCCTGAACAGACCGCCCTGCGCCTGGCGCGCGAGAAAGCCGCCGCCGTGGCGCGCCTGCGTCCGGGAGCGCTGGTGATCGGCTCGGACCAGGTCGCCACGCTGGACGGCCTCCAGATCGGCAAGCCGGGCGACCACGCGCGCGCGCTGGCCCAGCTGCAACTGATGCGCGGCCGGCGCGTGACCTTCCACACCGCCTTGTGCCTGTGGGACAGCCGCCTGGACCCGACGGCGCCCGATGCGGTCCAGCTCGACAACGTGCGGACTTTCGTCACTTTCCGCGACCTGCCCGACCCTGCACTCGACGCCTACCTGCGCATCGAGCAACCCTACGATTGCGCCGGCAGCGCCAAGAACGAAGGCCTCGGCATCGCCCTGCTCGCGCGCATCGACAGCAGCGACCCGACCGCCCTCACCGGCCTGCCCCTGATCGCCCTCACCGGCATGCTGCGCCGTGCCGGCGTGCCTTTCTTCGGCGTCTGATTCAGCCTTATCCGGCCCATTTATTTCCGCACTTATTTTGTCCATGCCCGGTACCCTCTACCTGATCCCGAACACCCTCGGCGCCACCGAAGCCACGGCGCACGCCCTGTCCCATGTCCTGCCCGAGCAGGTGCAGGACATCACGTCAAAACTCGATTACTTCGTGGCCGAGAACGCCAAGACGGCCCGCGCCTTCCTGAAGCTGGTCGCGATCGACCATCCGCTGGCGAAGCCGCTGCAGGAAATCCAGATCGCCGAACTCAACGTCAACACCCCGGCCGAGGCGCTCAGCGCCCTCCTTGCGCCGCTGCTGGCCGGCCGCGATGCCGGCCTGGTGTCGGAAGCCGGCGTACCCGCCGTGGCCGACCCCGGTGCCGACCTGGTCCGCCTGGCGCACCAGCACGGCATCACGGTGCGACCGCTGGTCGGGCCGTCCTCGCTGCTGCTGGCCGTGATGGCAAGCGGCCTGAACGGCCAGAGCTTCGCCTTCAACGGCTACCTGCCGACCGATGCTGGCCAACGCGCAAAACGCATCCAGCAGCTGGAAGCGCGTTCGCGCAGCGAGAAACAGACGCAATTGCTGATCGAAACGCCCTACCGCAACGGCGCGATGCTGGAAGCGCTGGTGGCAAGTTGCCAGCCAGGCACCTTGATCTGTGTGGCGACGGATTTGTCGCTGCCGAGCGAGTCGGTCAGGACGATGACGGCGGCGAGGTGGAAGGGTTTGTTGGCGGGGAATAAAGCGCCGGATTTTCACAAGAAACCGACGGTGTTTCTGTTTTTGGGGCAGTAAACCTTCTACGAAACCACTCACATGTAAATGTCATTCCCGCGAAAGCGGAAATCCATGCTGAGCTCTCGAAGCTACTATTACTGAAAGACCATGGAAATTCGGATATAGCGAATCCTGTCATTCAGTATGGATTCCCGCTTTCGCGGGAATGACGGTAATCGGGCGAAGGCGTATATGCCTCAGCGCACCTCAGCCTCACTCAACTCCCGCACCCAATCAAAAGCCGCCAGCTCGATCTCCCGCAACTGCTTGGCAGTCAGTTCCAACCGCCCCAGCGCCTGCGCCAGCGCGCGCGTGCATTCGGTCTTCTCGAGTTCCTCGGCCACCACCAGCATCGCCCCATAGTCGCCGGCGCGCTCCAGCAGCGCCGCACGCACTTCCTGCGACACCTCGACCCGCTCCAGGATCTCGCACATCGGCACCGAGAACAGCGCATCCATCAGCGACATGATGCCGATGGTGAAGGCGTTGTTGGCGCCTTCGATGTCGCCCGGGTGCAGCTTCAGCGTCATCAGTTCGAGCAGGCGGCCGCGCGTGGTGGCCATTTGCAGCAGCGGCGAGTCCAGTTCGACGTGGCCATCCGGCCCGCTGTATAGCAGGATCTGCAGCCAGCGCTGCAGCTGGCTGCGCCCCAGGCGCGCCAGCGCTTCCGACACCGAGTCGATATGGCCGCCGCCATGGGTGCCGGTCAGGTGGCTGTTTACCAGGCGCAGCAGGTTCAGGCTGAGCAGGGTGTCGCGCTTGACGGCTTCCTCGATCGCCTCGTTGCCGGCATTCGAGGCGACTAGGTCGATCAGGCGCAGCACCACCATTTCGGATGGCGAGATCCGTTTGCCCGACAGGATCGCCGGCCGCGCAAAGTAATAGCCCTGGAAATATTCGAAGCCGAGCTCCAGGCACAGCTGGAATTCCTCGACCGTCTCGACCTTTTCCGCCAACAATTTTTGATGCGGGCCGCGCAGCGTTCGCGACAGTTCGACCAGCTCCTCGCGGCTGACGCCCTGCAGGTCGACCTTGATCACATCGACCAATGGCATCAGCTTGCTCACCTGCTCGGAATGGTCTATAACATCGTCGAGGGCGAACTTGAAGCCGAGTTCCTTCAACTCGCGCACGCGCGCCAGCACTTGCGGCGTCGCTTGCACGGTTTCCAGGATTTCAAGGATGACCTTGTCGGGTGGCAAAAAGCGAACGAAGTCGCTCATCAACACGACCTCGTCGACATTGACGAAAGCCACCTGTTCACCCACCACCTGATGCATCCCCAGCTGCGAAGCGTGGGAAATCACGGCAGCGGTGGCTGCGGCATAATCGGTCAGCTGCGCGTCCTCATGCTCCGGGGCGGCGCGAAACAGCAGCTCGAACGCCACCAGCTTCTGGTCGCGCCCCAATATGGGCTGGCGTGCCAGGAAGAATTCATCGGACGGCGCGGACGTCGCTGCCGTTGCAACCGCATGCATGTAAAACTCCTGTGAATCAATTTTCAGCACACAAAAACGCGTGCCGGTTCCGGGCCGGCCGGAACTCGGGACCGACTATACTACAGACTGATAGTCTTTACATTTCGACATCGTATCAAATCGTTACGAAAACGCGCGCGCGTTGACGCGTCCGCGCCACCCGCCATGCAAACGATTGACCGAGAGTTGCCGATGACCAGCGGATGCCGCTCAGGGACGGCCGCCGCCGCGCTTGGGGCCGCGCGGGCCCGTCGGACGCGCCGCATCCGAACGGACGCCGCCCTTGTCGGCGCCGCCGGCACGCTTGGCCGGCGCGCCGGCGCGCTCCGGCGGGCGTCCTTCCGGCGTCTTGGCGGCGCTGCGGCTGCCGGGCTGGCCCTGCGGCGGACGGTATTCGCCGGCGCGCGGGCGGGCCGGACGGCTGCCTTCCTTGGTATCGCCCTTGGCCTCGCCCTTGTCGCCCTTGGTCAGGCGGGCGCCCGACGCGTCGACGAAAGGCTGGCCCGGCAGGCGCAAGCTGCCGCCGCCGGACAGCGGACTGGCCCGGCGCGCATTGCCGACCGGCACGCGCGGACCGTTGCCCGCGGCGCGCCCTGCCCCGGTGCTGCCGACCGCACCGGCGCCGGCACCGGTCACCTGGGTGCCGCGCTCGATGCGGAAGGTGGCGCCGCTGTCCTTGCCCAACACCTGCACCAGGTAAGGCATGGTCTCGCGCAGCATCGGCTCCAGCGTGTACGGCGGATTCAGGATGAACATGCCGCTGCTGTGCATGCCGGTACCGTCGGGGCCGGGGGTGGCCACGGTCAGCGTGACGTGCAGCCACTCCTTGGCCGGCAGGCGCTTCAGACGGTCGGCGAACTGGCGCGACTCCATGCGCTGGAGTACCGGATACCAGACCGCGTAGACGCCGGTCGGGAAACGCTCCAGCGCATCTTCGAGCGCATCGCGCACGTGCTTGTAGTCCAGCTTGACTTCGTAGGGCGGGTCGATCAGCACCAGCGCGCGGCGCGAGGGCGGCGGCAACAGCGACTTCATGGCCTGGAAGCCGTCCGCGTAGTCGATCAGCACGCGCCGTCCACGCGACCGCTCGCCCTGCTCGGCCTTGTGCGCGTCGAGCTTGCGGAAATTATCGACCAGCAGCTTGGTATCGGCCGGGTGCAGTTCGAACAGGCGCAGCCGGTCTTCAGGACGCGCCACCTGTTCCGCCACGTAAGGCGAACCCGGGTAGTAGCGCAGGCGGCCGCTCGGATTCATCGCCTTGACCAGGTTCACGTAATCGGCCAGCGCCTTGGGCAAGTCGTCGCGCTCCCACAGGCGCGCGATACCGTCCACGTATTCGCCGCTCTTGAGCGCCTGTGCGCTGTCGAGCGCGTACACGCCGGCACCGGAATGGGTGTCGATATAGGTATAGGCGACGTCCTTCTGGTTCATGTATTGGTGCAACTGAACCTGGATAAAGTGCTTCAGGACATCAGCATGGTTCCCCGCGTGGTAGGCGTGGCGGTAGCTAAACATAGTGGAATTCCAAAAAAATGGGTGCGGCGGCGGCGCGCTGTTGCGTCCGATCGTGCCTGATTGCGCGCATTATCCACTAGTTAGGCGGCCTGCCTCAACTTTGGGCAAGAAAAAGCCGCAGCGGCCTGGGGCGCGCTGCGGCTTTTCGATGCATCCTGAAATTACTCAGGCAACCTTTTTCTCGTCGAAGAATTGCTCGTCTTCGGTAGAACCGTGCAAAGCGGTGGTCGAGCTCTTGCCCTGCTGGATCGCCTGCGTCACCGCATCGAAATAACCGGTACCGACTTCGCGCTGGTGCTTGACCGCCGTGAAGCCCTTGTCGGCGGCAGCGAACTCGGCTTCCTGCATCTCGACGAAAGCCGACATCCCGGTCCGCGCATAACCGTGCGCCAGGTTGAACATGCTGTAGTTCAACGCATGGAAGCCGGCCAGCGTGATGAACTGGAATTTGTAGCCCATGGCGCCCAGTTCTTTCTGGAACTTGGCGATGGTGGCGTCGTCCAGGTTCTTTTTCCAGTTGAACGAGGGCGAGCAGTTATAGGCCAGCATCTTGCCCGGGAACTTGGCGTGGACGGCTTCGGCGAAGCGCCTGGCGAAGGCCAGGTCCGGCTTGCCGGTCTCGCACCACACCAGGTCGGCGACCGGGGCATAGGCCAGCGCGCGCGAGATCGCTTGCTCGATGCCCGGGCGCACGCGGAAGAAACCCTCGACGGTGCGCTCGCCGGTACAGAAATCCTTGTCGTTGGCGTCGACGTCCGAGGTCAGCAGGTCGGCCGCTTCGGCATCGGTGCGGGCAATCACCAGGGTCGGCGTGCCCATCACGTCGGCCGCCAGGCGCGCCGCCGTCAATTTCTCGACCGCCTCGCGGGTCGGCACCAGCACCTTGCCGCCCATGTGGCCGCACTTCTTGACCGAGGCCAGCTGGTCTTCGAAGTGCACGCCGGCAGCGCCCGCTTCGATCATCGACTTCATCAGTTCGTACGCATTCAGCACGCCGCCAAAACCGGCCTCGGCATCGGCCACGATGGGCGCGAAGTAATCGATGTCGCCCTTGCCTTCCGACCACTGGATCTGGTCGGCGCGCTGGAAGGTATTGTTGATGCGGCGCACCACCAGCGGGACCGAATTGGCCGGGTACAGCGACTGGTCCGGATACATTTCGCCGGCGACGTTGGCATCGCCCGCCACCTGCCAGCCGGACAGGTAGATCGCCTTCAGCCCGGCCTTGACCTGCTGCATGGCCTGGTTGCCCGTCAGCGCGCCCAGGGCGTTGACATAGTCTTCGGTGTTGACCAGGTCCCACAGCTTTTCGGCACCGCGGCGCGCCAGCGTGTGCTCGATCTGCAGCGAGCCGCGCAGGCGCACCACGTCTTCCGCCGTGTAATTGCGGACCACGCCTTGCCAGCGCGGGTTGCTGTCCCATTCCTGCTGCAGGGCGGCGATTTGCTGTTCACGAGTTGCCATGGTGTTCTCCTGATGAAGATGTATAAAAAGCTGGGTTGGAAGGAAGCGCTGTTGGATCAATGATAGGCCGGTTCGTGCAGTGCAACACAGTCTTATATAAGACACAGGAGCATATTTATTCTATTCAAATTCAATGACTTACATCATGCATTCCATGATACGAAAACATATTTCTTAAAATGGGAATGGCAGGGTTGGTGTCCGCATGTGCCGTTTCATGTTGGCGAACCGAATTTCATAATGCGGGAACCGGGTTGC